>DALYYK010000001.1:0-50142 GCA_031983305.1 Candidatus Fimivivens sp.
TCAAGGCTGAATGATATTGAGTATTCTAGTAACTGAAAAAAGGGGCCTTGGCCCCCTTTGCTATCACTTCTTGCCAGCCATAATGACCTTATGTTCACCTTGAAAATTAATATCAAAGTCCGTGCCATCAAGGGATCGGAGAACATCTGTTAGTGATTCACCTACCGCACCACGGCTAGGGTCTGGGTTTGGGTCATAAATATCTTTGGTACCTGAAACTGCCCCTTGGAAAGTCCAGTTTCCTTGATCATCAATTTTCAAGGTACCTTGAGCTAATAACGAAATACGGCCAAGATAAGACCATTCCCAATAGCTACTTTCCTTAAAATCATAGCCCATCCATTCATTGATTTGGAAAACACCAACCTGGCCAGACTCAAGCAAGCGGGAGATAGGCGCCATATTGTTTTGATTAAGGTTAAAACTTAGCTTGTCTAAGTTAACAAACATCGGCTCGCCGTTTCCAAAGGTATAATGGAATAAGGCAGCCAAAGGAGCAAAGGCCGAATTAGTTAATTCGGTTTGATCTGTTGGCTTAAAGCCGTCAGACCAAGAACCTTCATAATTACTAAACAAAGCCTCAGTAGGGAATTTAGCTCGACGATCATCTGCGTAGGCTGCTGCGCGCAGCACCCGCAGGATCATATCCATCTGGTTACTGCGCTTAGCGGCTTTACAAGTTTCCAAAATTTGGGCTGTCTTTGTTCCATCTTCACAAGCCTCAATTCTTTCGCCAAGCCTAAGTGCATCTAGTACATCAGGAGAAGAACCGCCAAAATCACGATCAAATACCGAAAAATCGTAAGACGATGTATAACGCGGCGGGGTTCTTGCATCAACGAACAGTGTTTCAGACATAATCACTCCTTAATATTTGCCAAGGCACTCATTTGCCTTAAGATTATAATGTCCCCACAGCCAATCATTTTCAACTACCATTATTTGTATAAGCAATTGATTTATTTCATAACACTTATTCACAGTTTAAAGATGATGCTATCTCTTCTAGTTGCCCAATCGTCAAGTAGCCAGCCATCAACCCAATCCGCATTGGCACATTCATACGTCCCTTTGCATATAGGAAGCCCATAGCGCCAGCGCAGTGTGCTTCCTTTCCTGATGAGTGATAGATGCCCTCTTCGTCGTGGTAGCCACCAGTGGGATACGTTGTTTTGTGACATTGGAAAGGGGTTATGTCGTCAGCAAGCAGGGACTGTTTAATATCGCTTAGTCGATCTTCGCCAATGGCGATGCCATTCTCTTTTAGGAATGGGCAATTGGCGCAGGGCTTCTTTACTGACAGAAAGCGTTTGAAGTTCATAAACGTGGCTCGTTAATGGATGATGCGGAAATGATAAATCGCATTGGAAAGGCGTCTAAGCAGTTTGTTACGGCAGTTCTTAGAAACAGTAGCCTACCAATTATGATGATAAAGCTTTTAGGTATGTTTTGGGGTAAAATGAAAATTAACAAGTAGAAGAACGACTTAATTTACATATGAGGGAATTAGTGATGGGAGAGCAAAGGCTCATAACTTGTGAACACTGCCGAAGTGAAATTCCACATGGTGCCAATGTTTGCAGAGGATGTAAGGCTGAAATCAAGTATGGCACCCCAGGAATTTTCAAGTTTGTGGGCTTTCTATTACCTTTGATAGCCGGCTGGTATGCGGCAAAGTTCTGTGCCTTAACTTTAGGTTTTAATCATACTTTTGCCTATATCGTTTGGGCCATCACAGCCGCTGTAGGTTGGTACTTTGCAAAGAAAATTTTGTCTAATCTCTTTGGCAACTACGTTTCCTTCACTCGATTGAAGAATCATTGATTAACTACGGATCGTAATCTTATTCATTGCCATGATAAGTAAAAGCGCTCTCAAGGAGCGCTTTTCTGTTTACGAACGACGCGGCCATCTGTAAGCATCTTCATATTCGTCTTTTGTCCAAACGTGAGAAATGGCCCTATTTGGTTGATCCGTCAGTTCGTCTAAGTCCAATATTCTTAAGTAATGGAAGTGCGGCCTGTCAAAATCAGGTGATGTCAGTGCGATAAGATCAGCACGGGCTACACTTATTGCAAAATCAGCACCATAATCATAACTGATTAAGCCAACTAAACCAGATATCTTATCAGCGGAAATAGGCTCGTCCATTAGCCCCTTGATGCAGAAATAGTGACCTACATGGCGAACCGGTATGCCTTTTCCTGTATTGGAATTAGCCTTATAGGCTGGAGGGAGAGCATTGCTTATTTTTTTAAAATTTTCTTTTTGTAAATCAAATAGCATAGATGAATCGTGAAGTTTTGCCCAAGCTTCAAGGACAATATCACTATACTGACCAACAATTACAGTAACACCAGGCTGATCATTAGGTTTGCCGTAGGACATAAAAGACGTAGATTTAGTCAAATGCAGAGAGTCATCACACCAAGACCATGAACGTTTCTGAAGCAGGTTGGCTGGAAAAATATCTTTCAACCAAGGTGAATCTTTTTTTAGTGACTCCTCTCGTTGTTTTTTTATTCTCTCATGAAAATCGAGCGGGTTGTCCTTTACATATTCAGCATGAGCTGCCTCTTTCTGGAGGTTATGATAGTTTGGATAACCCATTGAGATGGCGAGAATTTCGTGAACTTCCCCTAATGAAAGAGGCTTGTTCGAGTCACGCTTTTCAAAATGCTCTTTCAAGGTTTTGGCGCAGCGTTTAAATTTTACACTGTCCATTGAGATTTCATTTTCGATTTTGATAGCTTTACGCATTTTCTGCTCCTCATAACGGCATAGAGCGCAGCACCTGAATCAAGCGTTGTTGCCAGTCACAACTTGCTTGGCTGCAATTACCGTTATGCAAGTCAGAAAATATTAATAAGAATTTTTAGCAGTCGCCTTATGTCTTTTGACACCTGGCTGGCAGTCGCTTTATTTAATCTATCCATAAAAAAATCAAAAATCAACAAAAAGCGCCCATTATAGGCGCTTTAGTACAGTGCTACGGCATTGAGGCCACTTAAAGCCCAGCTGGTGACTCGTTTACGGCCAACACTCGTTTCGTCCTCCGCTTAACCACAATTTCATAATCGGCTCCTTGAAGCGTGTAGGTCTGCTCACCTTTCAGAACGCCATGCTTCATCTCGGTGAGGTTGAACAACGTCCAGGCCGCATCCTCTATCTTTTTTCTGCTAGAGAAGAAAGCAAGGATTATGAACCTGACTATCATTCGGCCAACCATACCCGCGACAAACCCACCGCAGAGCATGAAGTATGTTAGAAGCATCCCGTCCATCAGGGTTAACTTATCCATTTCGTTTGAACTCCCTCACCTCAATTACACGATAAACGCGGCGGCCAAATCTGACCGTTCCAGTCTTTAGATCCTGCTTCAGCATATCAACTATGAAATATGCTGAACCGAGCACCCCACCGATCAACCCTAACAGGATGTATGGAATCACGTTGTGCATCACTCTTTATCCCCAATGCGGTCTTCTGTATCACGAAGGCAGCTTGGCCACTTAAGCCGAGGGTGGCGCAGACTTCCATCTGGCGTGTATTCGTGGAAATTTACCTTCACGATGCGCCCCATGTATTTATCCTGATTCAGCCAGATCTCATCGAGATATTGATGTTTGAAGCCTGAAGCACGAACTTCCGTACCATCCTCCAAACGCACAACGATTTTGCCGAGGGTATGTGCGAAGCCGGCATCCGGGTCGCCTGGCAGGAATCCAATGATTTCACCATCTGCCTCGTTCTCATCCTTCATTTTCCACCAGGCACGAGAGCGCTTAAATTCATAAACAGAGTTGGGGTCGTAAGCCATCTCCCCTTCTTCGTTCTCGTCCAAACGCTGCATGAATCGAGCA
The DNA here is from genome assembly GCA_031983305.1 of Candidatus Fimivivens sp. GTDB lineage: Bacteria > Bacillota > Clostridia > Oscillospirales > Ruminococcaceae > Yanshouia. The sequence goes on from DALYYK010000001.1 coordinate 3,864, forward strand.
ATGTACTCTTCGTGGCTATGGTAGATTTCAAAGGGAACCAGTACCAAATCACCAGCTGACTCTTCGCTTCTCTCATTGCGGAACCACGCTACCAGCGCAGCCTTACGCTCCTTCAGCTTCATGCCATTAGCTTTGTAGTCTTTGGTCTTGGCCAACGCCTTCCACTCTGGCAAGAAGAAGTCGAAGATGTGGAACTGAGCGCCTATTGCTTTCACATTCTTTTTGCGGATCGCTGAAACAGTGCCGTTGAATGAGCCGACCGTTGCCTCACCATCAAAGAAGACGTGTTGATGACCGGTAGCACGAGCCAGCTCCAGCATTGCCGGTTTAAGGTGATCGAGCGACGTTACTGGATTGCCGGTGCGCGACAGGAAGTTAACCTCTTCTTCACCCACAATCACCTCGCTAATCACGCGCATCCCATCGAGCTTAATGCTTCCAATCATCGGCCATTTGGCGTGTTTGTTCGGCTTGAATGGGAACTTGTCACCCTTTTCCTTGTAGGCGGTGGCCAGCTGGACTTCAAACACTGGAATCGGTGCCGAGAAGATTTTGTTGCAAAGGCTTATGCCGACACCGGCCTTCGGATCTTTCAGCAGGAATCGACGAAACATGTCCTGACCAGCCTCACACATAGAGCCAACGATTGACTCAACTACGGTTACGGCAGCTCCACCTGTCAGCTGACGCGTTGCCAGCTGATCCAACACATCCAATACCTTCTGGTCACTTGGCGTGGACACCAGCTGCGCCTGGGCTACGTTATACTTCTTGATGCCGAAGCGGATGAATGGATTGAGCATCAGCGACACGGCTTTTTGCTCGAAGTCGTCCAGCTTGGCCAAAGCCTCTTTCTTGGCATTGGTTCCCATCGCTTTGATGTCATCCAGCTTGGTTCGAAGGGTAATCAGCTTTTCCATTAAAACGGCACTCCTTGTATTGGCCCGTGTTGTGTAAATTCAGCGTGAAACTGCTCGATCGGCAGCGAATAGATGTCACCGGTCGATGTCGATTTGAAGATTGCGGTCGGAACAAAACCTTCCATGGTGGCTTTTTGGTTAGCGAACATCACCAGCTCGTAAACCCCACCGTGGTCTTTCTTTGTCCACTGATGCCAATACTCGATGAGGCGTCGGAATCGAAGCGCTGCACCGGTTCCAATAGCGTCGTACCACTTCTGCACAATCTGGCCATTCACCTTGTGCTCAAGCGCATAGCCATATGTTGAAACAGCAAGAACGCGACATTCTTCCCACGCTCTTTGCCCCTCCAAATCGACCATGAAATACGCGCGCTCACCTTCTTTGAGATCCGAAATTTTCATGTGTTTTCCTCTTGCACTAAGGCTGAGTGGAGGTCTGTAATAGCCTCGAACTCGCCCGTTATTGTTGTGTCTTCTGCTTTTGATTTAAGCGACGGCAGAAGTGACATCGCGGATTTGGTCTTACGCTGGCCACCGAAACTGCTTTGGTTGTTACGAGCTGCAACTTCAGCAACCAAAGCACCGTAATCTTCGAAGTAGAGAGATTCACCGGCGCGAACTTCCTCGACCATCATCTTCAGCGCTTTGCATTTGCCGCCGCGGATAGCCGTTACACATTCACTAAATGAGCCGGGCGGCAGCCGACCCTCTTTGAACGCCAGAATCGTGTGCTGGCAGACCGTGTAACTCGCTCTTGTTGGCTCCTTGCGGATCAGCACTTCCTCGCAATTCAGGCTGAACATGTTGTTGCCCGATATAGATGGGATCTTCGAAAAGTCGGTCTTTGAAACTGTCATTCTGTATCACCAAAATAGCTAATAACTTATTTACGCAATTATAAAAAAGCCCCAAACGGGGCTATAGCGTTTTTGTCAGGCTACCAGCTTCCCCAGCCAGACATGACGGCGTGTTGTCGGTCACGGAAAGGCTTCAGAAGCTCTTCAGCGGTGTGCAGAGCGTATGATTTGGCTTCCTGCATCAACATTGGCATTTCGTTCGACATCTTCACCAGGCGGCGTTCGTACTCACCCATTACGCCATCGCAGGCTGAACTGCAGGCGTTGATAATGTCCTGCTTGCGACGATCGCCACCGGTCAATTTCATTAACGCTGGGAAGTTCTTCTCATTAGCCGCTTTGGTGGCGGTTCCTCGCCCTTCCAGAACCAGGTCAACCATGCCTTCCGGGACACTCATATTTGCAGTGTTGTCGTCGCCAACCACACTCGTTGCCCAGAGTTCTTTTATGGCCGAAGATGATTCCACGCTTTCGCATTTTTCATCCATGAACTCAACGAACTTCCACAGGTCGTCACGGTGTAGCTCTTCAAGAACGGTCTGGGTCTGGACAATGTAGCCGTTGTAGTAAGCGGCTGTATGTGTGACAGGTGAATCTCCCATTCGGCTGATAAAGCTGACGATCGCAGCGCATCGAGGCGCTTCGTTTCCCACGCTGGGGCGAACATCGCCAACAACCATGGTGACTGTCAAATACGAATAGTCGGCCAGCAGCAACTTGCCAGCCTCTGCGGTCGCAATTCTGTCAGCTCCAGCCTGAATAGCCTGGACAACAACCGAGTCGAACTCTTCTTCGTTCAGCGGCAGCTTTGAATCTCTAACCAGCTTTGTGATTTCATGAGTGATATTCGGGTGCATCTTCATCTCTCTTATATACTTTGGTCGCCATTATAATTAATGATTGGTAGTTAGCTACTTATTTTCTTAGGTCAGACCAAAGCCGCTATTCCTTTTACCTTTGCCATTAACTCAAGCTGACGAGTGTAGGGCTTCGCTCGGAAGTAGGCTTTGATGATTTCCTCAACAGATGCGTCCCCCGGGTCAATGCCCTCTTTACCCAAACAGGCTATCTTCACGTTAAGTCCGATCCCCACCAGCTTACGCGCGGCGGCCATTGTGTTTCGTATTGCCTGCTTCTCGCTGTCCCACATCATTACGACGTTCTTCAGCCCCTTCGCTTTGAGCGTCAGGAATGCACCCAGCTGATCCTCTTCGTCCTGCGTCGTTACGCCAGACAAGTGCATACCAAATGTCCCGATTGGCTCAACGTAATCCCGCAGCGTTGGCTCATCGAACAGTGCTCGCTTAATACCAATAACGTCAAATGCGCCCTCGCTCACTACGACAGTTTGCTTTCCCACTGCGTTGTGACCGTTATAGAGAAACTTACCTGAAGCCGGCAACGTCATGGGGAAGAGATATCGACGCTCCGCAGTGCCAGTAACATCGCGCCCCTGGAAGGTTTTCATCACGCCATCGAGGTCGTAAATTGGTATCAGAATACGCATACCGAAATCTTGGCCACGAACCTGGTCGTTATAGACATCCACATAAGCATGTTTGCCTTCTACGCAGTATCGAAGGTCGAAATATTTGGCCAGGTCAGGCGTTACATTTCGCTCTACAAGATAAGTGGGCAGTTGCCCCTCGATCGGAAGCTCATAGTGACGAGGCAATGAAACCGGCCCTTCCAGCTCAACGGCGCTGGCCAGCTTCACCTCTTCTCGTTTCGGCGCCCAACCCTGCTCCAACACCGCATTGTTAACGTATTCCTCAAATGCACTGCGTGACTTGCCGCTGTAATGCTTCAGGAACACCAGCTTATTGAATTGGATCTCTTCTGGGTGGTCACCCGCAAAGCATTTACCGACGTTGTTGGTCAGATTGAAATACACCTTCCAACCGGAGCTGCCGCACACCGGACACTCCTTGATGTTTATTTCACGACCGCGCGCGCTGACACCACCACGGCGATAGATGATGCCCTCTGTATCGAGCCACTGCTCAAAGTCCAGCTCGGTCAAAAGCTCTTTAATGTCGCTCATGCCAGCAATCCTCTCCGGTCATTATTAGAAGGCAATTTTGTGTGTATCAGGGAAGTTGGGGTATGATGGCCGCTCATGTGTTTTTCCCTTGTTGTTTTTAACAGGGCGAGAAACTTGATTTCTCGAATTGGAAATGAGGCGTGGCGATTTTTGCCACGCCTTTATTTTTAGATAACGTCCAGAATTTCCTGAATAAACCGCATCTGCTCCAGGTTCTGCTTCACTCGGATGCTTATGTTGCCTTTCTGGTTACGAGAGCCTGCAAAGTACAAGCGCGCTTCACCCTTCGTCGCTTCCTCTTCCGTTTTGTTGATCGAGATAACCAAGTCAGCGATACGCACCTTTTCAATGTTATCCGCGGCGTGCATCATCGTGGCCACTTCAGACGCCCCACCCTCTCGGTTTGTCTGGGATGCAGTTATGCCAGCGGCGTTGTGTTTGTCGAAGACTGCACGGAGATCGGTATAAATGCTTTTCACATCTGCACGTTCATCACCGCTACGTCGTGTTGGCTTCATCAGGTCGGCGTAATCCACCACAACCATGTCAGGAATCATGCCGTTCGACTTCATGCCTTCAAGCAAGCGATCGAGGTCTGCAGGTGACAAGCTGCCAGACGGTCTCTCCACAACCCATAAATTGCCCACGCCGGTACTGGCGCCCAGGTCGGCCAGCTTCTTATGAACATCGTCACGCTTCTCGATCAGCTTCGTCATTTCGGTTTGAGAAAGACGTGCGTCGAAACGGTCAGACAAGATTGCCGTGTGAACTTCCAGCGAGACGTACAGGACGTTGAAGCCCTTTAAAGTCGCGTTAATGGAGAACTCACCCATGGCCGTTGATTTACCAGATTTCGCGAAGCCCATGAAGAGAACCATCTCACGACGCCCCCAGCCCTTCTGATACAGCAGACGATCCAACAATGGTATGCCGGTAGTGATGCTGTTTGGCACGTAATCTTCAGACGCCTCATATTCACGCTGCTTTAAACGCTCGGCCGCTTCGCCCAGATAGTTGTAGATGCCTATGGTGTCACTCGCGCCCACCAGCTGCACCTTGGCCATCACTTCCATGGCGCGTTCGAAGTCACCCTTTTCTTTCAGCTCGGCAGCTTTAATCAGCGCGTCATCGAAAGCTATGCTCCGGGCAAATGTGGCCACTCGGTCAACCATGTATTTGGTGTCTGTTAATTTCTCACCCAATACACGCTTGAAGGCACTCACCACATCCGGGAACAGCTCTTCGCGGATCGTCTTATCTTTCTTCGCGCGCTTCAGCTGGTCGAGAATGGCCGTGCTGGATGGTGCGCTCTTATACATGCGGAAGTAGGAGGAAACCAGGTTAACCAATATTGCGTTGGCGGCGTTTTCAAACTGGCTCGGATCAACCAAATCCCCGGCGCGCATCAGGAACTCCTGATCTTTGCAGTAGTAGGCTGTTAATCGGTTCTGGAAGTCATCATCAAACTCTTCTGACAATGGGCGTCCGGTATGGCAAATGGTGGTCATTACGCCACCTCTTTAATCGTGTTCATGTGCTCTTCCATCGTTCTAAACAACTTGTTTATTTAGTTTACTAAGTGGTCAAAGGCGATCAATTAAGTGACCGTGCTTCCATGGTTTCTTTAGGGAAGCGCTGTAGCGCTATGTGTTCGGGCAGAAGTTCTGTCAGCCAAACGGCGGAGTAGATGATCAGAACGCGACGGGATGGCTCACGATTTTCAATCTGCGTTAGAAGCCACTCAAAGTAATCTCGCTGGATTTCAACGTTGCCCCCTTGTACGATTACCCCAGAAGAGCCAACACCCCACAGAGAGCTATCCAGACGGGTTAACGCGCGTTTCTTCAGTCTATCTTCGAAGATCTCAATCAGCTCTGGCTGCCAAAGATGTTGAGGGCGTGGCAGCTTGTCCCAGAGACGTGATGCGGCGATCGATAGAACGGTGCCAATAAAGTAGCCGTAATTGACGCAGTAGCGATCGGCAAACTGTCGAGCCTTCCAAAGCGACGTCTTGTTGGCCGCAGACTGATCCTGAAACGGAACTCGTTTTAAACCGGTGTTGAAAGGCGCGCTCTGGAAGTCTTCACGACCGTGAGTGAGCATGATGTTGGCGTACTGGCGTTTGTACTCTTCGGTGAAGACAGCTGTAGCCTGGAGTGGGTGCATGTCACGGTAATCAAACCACTTAGTCTCGAAGAGGTCAGCTTCGCCTTTACAGCGAGATAGCCCTATGTTTTTAGCGACCCACTCATCCATGACGGCCGAATCCCACTCTTCCATGAATCCGTACTGGTCATCGTTGCCTAAGCATTGAAAGAAAAAAGCGCTCATAGTAGGTAGTTAGCTAGTTAACAGTTGGTGGATGATAGCTAGTTAACAATGTTTTGAAAAGCCATTTAGGAAGGGCTGATAGAAGATTCTGGTGCTTTTTTGAGATGCCTGCTTCTGTATAAATTAATATACTATTCTTAATCTTTTATAGAGAAGCAGGCTGGTTTTGATGAGAACAAATGCAGAACGGTGTAAATTATCAACCTCAGAGAATTTGTAGGATGGGATGTAATACGTGATGGAAAATTTAGAATGAACAAGATAAGAATCTGGCTAAAAATGATAGTACTAACACCAGTTTTTATATTTGGTGTGATTTTTTGTATGGTTTTGGGGGCCTTGTTTAAAAACAGCATATTTCCCAGTTTAGACTTTGGTTCCGTACCAGACTGGTTTTCTGCACTAAGTAGCGTTTTTACCGCTTTCGTAGCTTGGAAGGCTTTCCGGGCTGCCCCAAATTGGTTTAAACAAAAATTAGATGAGTCAGCAATATCTTTGGCCTTAGACTTAGTTGAAAATTACGCCCCTAAAATAGATGATGAGATAAGGAAGGTAATTACAATAAATGCCGATTCAAAGAGAAAGGTAGAGAGTTTTGTCGATGGCAGGACATATTACTCGAACTATGATTTAGATTCTAAGATCAAGGAAGTTATTGAGATTATAGAAAACATGAAGCCTCTTTTTGATTCCGTAGAAATTTGTGAAAGCGCACTTAAGAAAAGGGGATGGATTATCAACCCTTACTTTTCCTATGAGGGAAGTGGCACAAAGAAAATTTATGAACATGCAAAATCCTACACGACTATAGAGTTCACAAAATACCCAATAATTTTAGAAGGTTTGAAAATATTCAAAGACCGCGACCCTGATTTTTTTGAGAAAAATTTAAGTGAGTTAAATGATCTGCACAAAAAAATCGAAGATGTGACAATTAGAATCTACATATACTCACAAAAGCTAACTTCAATAAACCATATTGAGAAATTGTTTAGCTAATGTTTGGCGGCCTTGGCCGCCAATGTCTTAAGCTTTTAACTTTTTCCCATTAACTTCCGCTTAATTTCTTCTGTTCTAAACGAAACGTCACTGGAGTTCACCGCTTCAATGTTCAGCTTAATGGCTTCCTCGATCTCAGCAGGTTCCTTCTCAGAAAGTTGGAAGATGGCTGCGCGGATTACGTCAGAACGTGTGAACTTGTCGAAGCGAGGAATAACGGCCAACATATCAATCAACTCGATGTACTCATCTTCCATCGACATAGTGCGAGACTGAATCTTGCTTTTGCCACGCGTAGGACGCCCCTGGGGCTTCACAGGGTTACGAAGTGGTGCAGCTGGTGTCGCTGGCTGTGATTGTTGTTTTTGCGTTTCTGGCGCTGCTTGTGGCGCTACACGCTTAGTCAAATCGCCCATACCCTTCGCCATTATTTACCCTCCAGGTTAAGCAGGTAATCAACAAGCTCGATAATTTCAGTTTCTGCCTTCTGATCACGTTCAGCGCCAGTCATTTCGAAGATGGTGCGGCCAGACTCTTCAGCATCGTCGTAAACATTGCGGGTGTAGAGATTAACCGGCACAGGCTCGATGCCAAATGACTCAATTACACCTTTGGCGTTGATAATACGCTGCGCCTGGTTTGGTAAGGATGGACATTGATTCATCACCCCAATGATTCGAACCTTGTGGTTGGTATTACGCACGTTATCCAAGACCGGATCGAGGTTACGCAGTGATTTAATATCACGGCGCTTCGGGCGGAACGGAAGAAGGATGATGTCGGCCATCTGCATAGCCTGACGCTGTATTTCGGAGTCGAAGCCACCTGCGTCAATAACCACGAAGTCGTGGCGCTGGCTGACCGCGTTGATGTGCTTAACCACGTCATGATCCACGAATTCAAATGGAATAAGTGCCAGGTCTTCGTTTTCGCGACGCTCTTCAGCCCAGCCTGCGGTCGTCATCTGCCCATCGATGTCTGTCAGGTGACATTTCTTCTGCTTTTTAAGAACCAGCGCACCGGCTACCTGCTGCGCAACCGTAGATTTTCCGGGGCCACCTTTGGTGCCGCCAATCACAATGATCTTAGCCATTGTTATTTCCTTGTTATGCGAAATAATAATTATGTGAAAACAAGTTGTTTTCTTATGTGCCTATTAGCCTAATGCGGGGCGGCCACGGTGTAAAGGCCAGTTTGTAGGCAATGAGCTGAATTTTGGAAATAAAAAACCCGCCGTAGCGGGTTCATTCAGGATTGAGTCGGGCAGAAGCCAATAGGGGGAGAGGTATCGCGAGAGATAATCAGAACGATGAATTTCTGAACCTTATGCTGTATACCGTTAGGTGTCCATCCGCTGAGATCTACCAACATGCCTTTATTCCATGGTAGAAAGCCTTTAACGCCCACACCAAGTTCGCTCAGGCGATCTTCGAAGACCTGACCCTTACCGTTATAAATGCGCACGTCGCACAGGTCATACAGACGACCAGCCCAGATTTTTGCGCCTGGCACTGTTTGTTCTTCATCGCAAACAAGGTGTTCAAACCAGTTCAACATGAACATATAGGCGCGGCTGCTGAGACCTTGCTGTTGGTAGGCTCGTTCTACTTTGACACCTGCTACTTGAGGGGCCTCCACCTCTTGGCCAGCGTCATCGGTAAAGAAATAGGCTCTCAGTGCAATTCTGCCGGCATCAACGTTTTTGGATTCATCGACATAGTCCGAGTCTAAAAGATGCTTGATTATCTCTTCATCGGAGGCGTCATCATTAACCATTTTTGCGATGGTTTTGGTGATACGCGCTTTGTCGTCGTCAGCAGCACCTACACATTCAATCGTTATGTAGGTATGAATCTCATCTTCGGGATCGACTAACTCCAGCTGAGATAGCTTGTAGAGCGCATCATCAGTGAACAAATAGCCGAAACGAAGAAGGCGAGTTTCGCCCTCATGAGCAAACTTGCCTATGTTCTTATCGAATAACGATGACGCTATTAGTGTAGGAGCCATTTAGCAGTATCATTAGCAGAATTGGTGCTAAAGATACTATCATGCTTGCCCAAAAATTCGCGAATAGAAGTTTCAATTGCCTCTGAGAAAGAGGAAATTTTATTAGCCATCTCAGGGAATTGCTTAGCTGGGTTCACCGTAAAGCAAATTTCGCCGTCGAGGAAACGAGCTTCAGCCAGCGGTTTAACTGTGGCGCGAGCGTTCTCGACATCGTGAGCAAAGGTAACGATGAATTTGAGGTCTTTAGGTGCCAACGCTTCATTGTTAAGTGTGCGCACCTGCAGCTTCGAATTACCGAAGATGTGAGTAGCGATGACACTCGTACAATCACGAATGGTTTGAATTGAGCGCTTCGCTTCTTTAATGTTCAGAGAGTTACGCATGTTTCCACCTTAGCCGAGTGCTATGCAGCGTGTTCGGCGACCCCCAACCTGGGGATTTAGAGGCTACGAGGATGCTTCGTAGTTCAAGAAAATATTTGACACACGTGGTGTGTATCTAACCAATCTACGTCATTACTCAAAAATGATCAAGCAAGTGGTTGTCAGTTACCCAGCAAACAAAGGGGGTTTGCTGGGTTGTCGTTGCTTTTTTGACGTTACTTAGACATCCAAAATTACCCTTTGTTACGATGGTTAGACCAATGGCACAACGTAGCGCCTTGAACGTTGTGGGAAAGGATCTCACGTTTTGTTTCCTGCGTTAGCTGATCGCTATGGCTAACGTAAATGGGGTTTGCTGCATCGCAGAACAGTACCCCTTGGGCTGGTGGCTTAATCACGCATCCAATCAGCAGCAAGCTGAGCATCAACGGTAGCATCATCCGAGCGTCGGACTGCATTGATAACGTCATTCTTCACATCCAGTGTGTGTTGCAGGCGTTTGTTGTCTTCACGCTCTGCTTTAATTTCCATTGACCGGCGAGCAGCCAGGCCACCGAGGTAATAGGCACCAGCAAGTACCATTATGACGGCCGCAGCCGTCAACAGGTACTGCTTGGCCTTAATGTAAAGGCCAAGAAGCATTACGCGATCCCCTTCTGGTGTTTGCGAACCTGAGACCAGGCAATGAAAAGTGCAATTGCTAGCGTGGCAACACCGAACACGATGCGGATGGTATCGCCACTAGAAATATTGTCCTGAGCCTTATCCATTGCATGAGTGATCTGCGGCGCTACGTCCACCAGCTGCGCGACACCAATACCGGCAGTAATCGTTGCGCCAGCAGACTCCTTAGTGACTGGAACTGCTTTTACAGCTTTAACCACTCGCACCACACCGGCACGACGCAGACCCTCGTCGATGGCTTCCACTGAGTACCAGCTGTTTGCCGTCTTTAATGGGCCTTTGCCGTTCTCATGGCGAATGATTGCTTCCACCAGGGGGCGTAACGTCGCGTAGTCATGCAGATCCACCACCATTTCTGGAGTGACACCCACCGCTTTTGCCACTGCTTTAACATATGCCTCAGTGTCGTTCTCATGCGGCGGTGCCCAGCGCTCAATGACCTCACGGACAGTGTCGATCGGTGAGCCGTCACGCGCTTTACGTTTGTCATGGTAGGTGATGAGCGTAACCGCCAGCGCACGAATGCCCCAGGTTGGGTCTTTAAAGGTGCAGAAGCGAGGCTCTGCCGGGTTGTCTACCAGCCCTTGCCACGGTGAGCCGCGGTCAAGATTGCCGGGGTTGTTGTTTCTAATGCCTCTTGGATTAGCCATCCTTAGCCTTCCTCTTAGTTGCCGAAACCATTTTTAACGCCATATGCCGCCAGTCCTAGAAGCAAAGCAGCGGTCAAGATGGATGTGATTTTGGAAATGATGCCACCAAAGAAGCCACTTGAGATGCTGTCCAGCCGGGTCAGTAGCTTTTCCAGATTCGAATGCTGGATGCTGTGCTGAGCGGCTGTCATGTCCCCAAAATAGGCTCCTAGTTGGGCTTTTACTTCTGCACCAATATCATCACGGAGATCCTTTCGCAGACTCCCCATGACCTCTCTGGCGACAATTTGGGCAATTCGCTCGACCTGATCTGGCGTCACGCCTCCCATCTCATTTGACATTTTTTCCTCCGTGAAAAGTCAAATTTCGGTATGCAGGGATCTTAACAAAACGCAAGACAAAAGTAAGTAGCTAGCAACCTACTAAAAAAGCGCCCGTAGGCGCTTAGAAAGGATTATTAAGTGGTTATGGTCAATGTTGGCGTCCCTTGAATAAAAGTAGTTGCCATATTTGTTGCAAGATTAACGTCAGCATTAATGTACCCTCCATATGTCGGATTGAAATCAAACTGGTACCGACTGCCAAACACTATCAAACTTACCGACCCAGACATTGCGCCTGCGAGCATCAAGCAAGTAACTGTCTGCTGATCATTAACAGTAGGAACTTTGGTAAAAAAACCAACAATCTGTCTTCCGTAATAGTTACCTGAAACATACCCAATACCTAATACTGAGTTGTAGCCATAGTATAAACCAGTGGCATCTGCACCATAGGCACCTGTAATACTGAATGAGATTGAAGTGCTCCTACCGGGGAGCGTACTCATCCAAAATGGTACGCCTAGTTGAAGTGCCGGCCCGGCCGCAGACATCCAACGCTGCCCTGTTTCACCGACTGTATTTGAGCCTACCCAACCAGCAGCGATTGTCATGCCATCGCCTCCTTCATTTCTCGAACTTCGCCACGCAGCTCTTTAACCGCTTCAACCAGCATCCCGATAACGCCGTTATAATTCAGACGCAGACGCTCTTCATTACTAATGTGATCGATATCGGAGGTGACCAGCTCCGGCTGCACGTCCTGAAATTGCTGAGCCACTAGACCAGCGGATTGGGAGTAGCCATTGATACCCTGCATCTCATACAGGACGCCGTCGATTTTTTCTAGCTTATCCAGCGCGCCATCAATCTTTTTAATGTTGCGCTTATTACGACGGTCAGAACGGATGTAAACATCGTTAAAGCTGCCATACCCAGAAGCTGTCCAATTGCCGCCATTGTCAAGATATGCGCAGTAGTCGTAGCCATTTTCTGTACGGGATTTCTCGAACCCATAAATGCCGAATTGAGAGTTGCCCAAACCTCCTAAAACGAAATCCCTGTCAGGGTGTTCCTGACGAACTATAGGAGCCGCATTGCCTGTTGCCAACGGAACGGTACCCTGTAGAGCGGAGCCAGTTCGCATATTGATCCATGCGCCTGGATTAGTGGGTATAGTTATGCTCCCGGCAATATTCATAGCACCATTAAAGTTGGCGCTGCCATAAACATTTACGCCCTGATTAAGTGTCGCTAAACCATTAAAGTTCGCAAAACCGCTTACGTTAACACCCTGCCCGAGATACGCTACTCCACTACTATTTTCGAAATAGAAGGGTCGGAGGTTATTCCAGCCACCATTTTGATCCCCAGCATTGGTTAAAAGGAAATAGGTGTTTGCTCCGTCATTTCGGATAAACATTCCATAGTTTCCAGCTTTAATGCGGTAGCCATTCAGACTAGAAGTTATAACCTCCCCATATAATTCGCCACCCGAAGTTGGGTAAGCCCCAAGCTCTGCAGGCGTTGGCTTATTGCCGGAATGGTAAATTGGTTGATCGCTATAGGACAAAAGGCCGTTATTTTTCAGCTGAAGAAACATACCTGAAGTTGTGTTTTTTAAAAACGCATCTCCACTACCAGTACCCATTATCAAGGTTGTCGTACCAGAACCTTGGGCGGTGAAGTATCCATTAGCCGTAAATCCACGGTTTGAAATCACCCCACTCTCATTAAGAGTAAGCGTCGTGTTGTGAATATAATTACCTAGGGTCACATCATCAGCGCCAGAACTTCCGTTTCCGACATACCAGCGCGCAGCACCATTCTCTGCTCTCCCTCGAAGATAAAGCGCCTGGTTAGCCGATCTGCGCTGCAAGTAAAGCGCTTCATCGTCATACGACACAACACCCATTTGCCCAGCCATAACGCCACCATTATTTGGCAATGCCCCTATATCAGCTGGTGAGGGCTTAAAGCTGGTGGTGTAAATCTGTTCGAATCCTTGCTCAAAACCGAACTGGTCACGAGATGAACGGTAGAAGAGACCGCCATTCTTATAGTGGGCCTTGAGCTGAAGTGATGGGCAACTTCCGGTATTGGTATTGAAATGCGCGATACAAACAGAATCACCTGAACGTTGACCGTTATAAACACCAGTTTTCCCATTCCATGGTACGCCAGTATCATCAATAACGGTTGCTGTAAGACCTGAAGTTACGGCACCAACATCATCTGCGGTCAACACAACATCGGATGTGCCATCAAATGCCTTCCCAGCAATTTTTCGTGCCGAAAGCAGTTTGGTCGCGCTGACAGCGTTGGCATTTAATCCAAGATAGCGAACATCGAAGTTGGCATAATCACCAGGAAGGATTCGACCAGGAGCTGTAAATTCGCCAGTCGTTCTGAAGACAAAATTTCGCTGCTCCTGCGCGGTCTTGTCAATCAATAGCAGATGCCACTCCATAGAGTTGATCAACCATCCGAACGAACCAGACCATGACTTATCGCCTACGGTGACTTTCTGCTTCACAAGTGGGTGAAATTCGCTTGTACCGGTAGTGGTGATGTCTTGATAAAAAGCAGCATCAGTGCCGTACTGCTGGGCGAACATCCGGCCACCTGTATATCCCGCAGTAACTCCTTTGTTAAAGACAGCACTGCCTGGGGCCACAAGATCTCCAGGTAACGCAACTGCTTTAGCTGAGTCAGCAAACAAAAAGGTCTTGTCTGTGCCCTGGATCTCGTCCAAGAGAGCGTCTGCATTTGCTTTAGACAGCAGATCACGCATAAATACCGCAATTGGGGCAAGAGACATCTGGTTATTGTCAGAAAGGTACATGAACTGATCACTGGCGGTGCTATCACCTAGCGCAGAGATTGATGTCAGTATTTCGGAGTAAGGCTGCCCACCATTTACGGATTTAGAAGCGGCGGCCTCAGCGCGTGAAGCAGATTCAGCAGCACTAACCTCTGAGGCTGAAGCAGATTCTGCTTTGGCAGTCGCCACCGATGCTGCATTTTCGGCGTCAACTTTGGCATGAACTGCTGATGCTTCAGAAGCGGCAGCATTTACCGCCGCCGTTGCAGCGTTCGACTCGGAGGATTTTGAGTTAACCTCAGAGGTTGCGGCTGCGGTTTCTGCTCGGGATGCAGCTTTTTCAGAAGTAAGGGCATTATTGGCAGCCTGTTCCGCTGCAGCCTCAGATCTTCCTGCATTGGTTTCAGAGCTTTTGGCCGCAGCTGCAGAAGCAGAAGCGTTACGCTCTGAAGCTATCGCTTGGGCTTCAGATCCTGCTGCGGCTAATTGAGAGGCTGCAGCTGACTCAGTCGCTGCTTTAGCACTCTGCTCTGATATCTGCGCATTGGCTTCTGAAACTTCGGCCTCGGACGCCGATCTACTTGCGGCAGAAGCAGAGCTTACAGCGTCCTCTTTGGCCTTAACAGCAACAACCTCAGATGAATGTGCGTTTGCTTCTGAATTTTCTGCATTGGCTTCAGAATTTGCCGCAGCATTCATCGAGTTAAGTGCATTAGCTTCAGAAAGGGACGCAGCTTTTGCTGATCTAGCAGCACTTGCCTCTGACGCTTCAGAGCTTGCCTCCGAAGCTTTTGCATTTGAGGCAGATGTGCCGGCATTTACCTCCGAGACGGCAGCTGAGCCTGAAGAGGCTTCCGCCTTATTTGCAGAGGCTAAGGCATTGGCTTCGGAGGTTTTGGTGGCGCTTTGGTAGACCGCGGCCTCCGCAGCACTCTGAGAAGCGGCCTTAGCCTTGTCTCCAGCGGCATCAATTGCGGCTTGATTACTCTCAAACCATGACATGCTTTTGTCATGCTCGTCTACCATCTGCAAGAGCGATTTAATAGTAATCAGTTCGCCAGTTTCAGTAATTAAATTAGCTGGTTTTCCTGAAGTTAACCACGCTCGAATTACCCCGGAATCGGTGGTCATGCGTTGTAGCATCGCTGAAAATCGCGCACTAAACTGGCTAATATCGCCTTCATAGGTCGTGATTATACGACAAGGCGCATCAACAGCTGTTTCGCCGGTATAGGCTTCTACCAGAGTCAGCGCTGTGTTTGATTGGACAGATTTGATCTCATGTACTGAGCCGTCCGGCCCCAGCAAGATCATTCCCGGCAATACGCCATTTTCCGTTTTCGACCAATTAGTCCCTTCGCCAGTGACGGCGCTGGAATCTTTGACCAAGGTGAGAGTACCTTCCCTGTACCACATATTTTCTCCTTAACGCTTCAGCTATCCTTGCTTCAGCAAACAATGAAAGACAAACTTTCAAGTAGGTAGATGATTACCTATTTTTTGCCCCTCATCAATACGAACTGTACGATTTAAAAGGGGTTTTTAACTATGCCCCCCTTTAATTGCAAAGAGGGACTAATTTTCGTTACATCAGCCCCATCCTCACCCTTAAGACGTTGTTCTCGTCATACACCTCTATACGGTTATTATTTATAACCATCCGCCCTGCACCACCACTGTTGCCATTCATCTCAAAGGTTCCGTTTTTTGAGATACGCCAGCCAGCATTAGCTGTAACATAGTTGGTGGACTGTAGATCTCCGATCTTGGCGTTATCGATAGTGCCGTTCTTAATATAGGCACCGTTCATATAAGCAACGCTATTTTCAATTACGAAAGGCGTTGTCACATTGCCATCAACAGAGTTAACCAGCCCAAATCGATCCGCACGAATTAAAAATTGCGACACACCGGAGCCATCGATACCTAAAGCAATGCCAGCGGCATACTTCACTCCGTTATAAGCCGATGTTTCCATTTTCAATGTCCATGAAGCAGACACTTTATAATTAACATCAGCCACAGCCTGTGTAGTTTGCTGCACGGTAGCCGAAACCGAATCGGTCTTAGCGTTAACCGTATCAACTCTCTGGCTGAGAGCCGCATCAGCATTTGCTCTGGCCGTAGCCTCACTATTAATCGAAGCAGCTAAATTGTTTGCTTGAGCCTGTAACCCAGAAATATTTCCTGCCATTGCTGAATCAGCATTTGCCCTAGCTATTGTTTCTGTAGCTATGGCCGCATTGATGTCGGTGGCTGTTTGGGCCTTCAAGTTATCGATGCGGCTACCAAGCGCGGAGTCGGCATTGGCTCGAGCCTGAGTTTCTGAAGCTACCGCAGCGCTGATGTCAGAAGAGGTTTGGGCCTTAAGAGAGTCGATTCGGCTACCCAGCGCCGAATCAGCGTCTGCACGCGCCTGCATCTCTGTAGACAGCTGTGCTTTAACCTGATCGTTTACTTGAGCACTCAAAGCAGTAATTTGTGAGGACAGCGCGCCATCACTGTCTGCTCTGGTTTTTGCTTCCGTATCTAGGGCAGCCCTAATGTCGTTATTTACCTGGGCTTCCAAAGAGGTGATTTGCCTTGATAGCGCACTATCACCGTCAGCCCGAGCCAGTTGCTCAGTAGTTAATGAGGCTTTAATGTCATCATTAATGTTGGCCTGAAGTTGAGTAATTCGGCGGGACACCGCTTCATCTGCGCTCGCGCGAGTCTCTCTTTCCTCAGTCAGCTTGGCCGCAATATCTTCGCCAATCTCAGCCTTCATCTCTTCGACTCGCTTCGAAACAGCCGAAACGTCATTCGCAATAGCTTGCTGATCAGAATTGATTTGGGCATTAGTGGCAGACTGCTGATGTCTGTTTTCTTCCTGGCGAAGCGCTACATCAATATTAGCTATCGCGTTAGCTTCAAGGCTGGAGGTCCACTGAGAAGTGGACTTCTGTACGTCAGAGACAGTTTTCTGCATCTCGTTGATACTGGCTTTACCGCTATCGACCACAGACGCCATAGTGTCGATTTTTTGCCCCAAGGCAGAGTCTGCTTCCACACGAGCTTTTTGCTCTTCAGCAATAAGCGTCTTGCTGTTATCCAGAGCAGCCTGAGCCGCCTCAACAGTGGTTGCCACTGCTTCGCTTTGCTCATTCACCGTCTCTTGCAGATTCAAGACTTTGGCGGCGGCTTCATCCATCTCCGCCAGGGCGTCCTCTACCTTTTGTTGTGTCTCTCCCACGCTGGTCTGAAGGTCTGTCTGGGCTTGCTCCATGCCCGTAAGCGATCCTTTCATCTCACTGACTGATTGAGAAAGGCTATCAACCCCTTCATCTACCTTCGCTTCAAGCGCTGCCACATCGATAGCTGTTGCTTTCCCATCAATATCAGCAAGAAGCTCCTTCCCTAATTCGGAAGTAGTGATTTTGTTTTTTAAAAAAGAGAGCACATCTTTCGTTGTGGCTTCGGTTCCCAGCGAAGAGTTTGGCTGACTTACCATGCCGCGCTTGTTGACAGCACGCACCCAATAGAACCACGTTTCATCGTCACCCAGCCCGCTATGGGTGAATGTTGTCGATGTAACCGCCGCAAACAGAGACGCGGTGGTGAGATCGTTGGTGCGAGAGGCATAAACGTTGATTTTGTCGATGTCAATTGTGCCCGGCAGCTGCCATGCCAGAACGTTGACGCGATAATCCCCGATCGCAGTGAGAAGCGTGGGCGCATCTGGTGGCATCATCGTTCCAAGAGTGGTGTACACCATGGAAATGACGCTGGAACGTCTGCCCGTGGCTGAAATCGAGTACAACTCGATGTCATACATGCCATTCTCAGCAGCGTTTAAAATATCGAACTGCTCAGTCTTAACTTCTGTTGTAACCCAATCTTCAACAACATCGGAACGACGGTAACGCAGCACATACGAAGGTGACTTGCCCTCCCAACTCACCATCAGTTTTACCGAAAGGTTGCCTGGAGAAGAAACATATGTGCCTTCGGTCACCTGCAGGTTTTCAGGGGTTGAGAAAGTCGGGTCGAGAATGGTCGTCTTCGACGGAACGAGAGTAGCACCTTCATCGATAGCGTTAAACTTCGTAGGGTTGTGCTGCACACCCACGATGTCAAAGGCACCCTTCTCCTCATTCTGGTTAACGGCCAGCACACGCAGCAGCATTGGCTCCAGATTAGGCTCAATTACTGACCAGATCCCCATAATCGCTGGGTATTCTTCTTCAGTTAATGCCTTCTTGAAGGTGACAACAGTGTATTCGCCAGCGCCTTCAATAAGGTCACGATCAATCATCTTCCCTTTAGCACTCAGGAAAGACACCGTGTTACCGGCTTTCGACAGTTTTACAGAGGCATCGAGCGTGATGCTGTTTTTGGTGTAGTTCACCAGACGCCCGGAATTTCGTTTCCCTGATCGGAACTTGTCTTGCAGCTTTACCAGCTCGCCTGGCATGAGCAGCGATGCGTCCATACCAGAGGTGAAGGTAATCAGATCTGTTTCCATGCGGTTGCTGTAAAGCGTCCAAAGCCCCACGCGGTGAGCCTGGCCACGGCTGGTACAACCAAAAGCTACTGATTCTGTCTTACGTACACCAAAGCGCTTAATGCCCTCTTCATCTTCAACGTACTCGATGTTCTGCTTGTACAGGTCATCTCTGTCGTTGTAGGTGATGAGAGCTACAGTTGCGCGGTCTTTGCGAGAAGAACCTTTGTAGGATACTTTGCCAATGATGTTCGCGGCACTGAACTGCATGACCGGGCTACTTGGGCTATCCTGCATGATGTTAACCATGCCACCAGCCCAGAAAATCATCCCCCGGAAAGTCGATACGATGTCCTGAAGAACCTTGTACGCCTCACCGCGTGAATTAATTACGGTGTTAATTGCGAAGCGCTTCTCCTTGCCCCCGAATCCATCATTAATCAGCTCATCGCAATAGCGCCCGATCTGGTAAAGCTGGCCGATGTTGATCATTGATTCAGTGACGTACTCACCCAGGCCATAGCGCTTACTGGTGAGCAGGTCGTACAAAATCCAGGCAGGATTGTCAGATACCATTAAACGGAAGGTTCCATCCCAATCTCCCGAATACGTACCAAGCACCGGGTCATAGTTGGACGGAACGCGGATTTCCATACCCGAGACCAGGTAGGAACGCGCCGGCACAGAACTACCAAATTGCTGCGAGTCGATTTTAAGACCAACAAGCGCACTGTTCGGGTAGTTAAGTTTTGTACTGACTATTTCACCGTACTGACTGAGCCAGGTCTGATCCTGGATATAGTCAGTGGTGCTATCAGCGGTCACGCGGCTTACGCGAATGCGATAGTTTGAGCCTGGCTTGGGCAGATCAAAGAGATATTCACGATAGTGTTTGCCGCTGGACTTTTTGCTCAGCGTAACGACATGTGAGGTATAACCTTGCGGTTTAATTGGCTTAAACGAGGTAGTGCCGTATGCGATCTCAAACTGGAATTGAACGGTCGTACCGTGGGTGTCGCCCGACTTCTGATCCGTTTTGGTCAGTTTCGGGAACATCATAATGACACGCACCTGGTCAGAATCATCGTTGTCGATCTGAATGGTACGGGGGGTAGACAGCTTGATTTGGACGCCTACATCATGCGGTGTTTCAACCGCATCAAAGCCCTCGATCACTGCCTGATTCTGTGTTCCATCACGAAACCACCAGGTAACCCCATTGAAGTTACTGGTGCCGTCCGGGTTTAGAATTGGGACATTGTCGAGGAAAATTGACTGGCCGCCATTGATCAATCCACCAATCTTTCCCTCACCAAGAAGGTCAAGGATTGAGGCGAGTGATCGCGACTGAACATTATCTTTGTCTTCTACAGGCGTGCGCGCGGAACCGCCGCCCTTGCTGCCACCGCCAGAACCGGCGAGCAGGCGGCTTTCTTTAACAGTTGCCACCGAAAATCTCCCTTTTTGGTGCAATTTATTTGTGATCGCTGGCATCCTGCCGGCGCTTGGCTGGGTATCAACCTCCTGTCAATGCCCAACTGTTTTACTTAATTTACCCTAGCCACCATCGCAAACGTCTAAGTCTGGCGTAGCGGTTATGCACTAAAGCATCTGCTCAACTGACATCTTGACGCTGACAATCTGGGAGCCGACTAAAATCTCTTTACCGTAAATGAGCGGTACGGGGTTGCCTTGAGATACTGTATTTTGCGGCCCATCAAAGTAGTACGAGTCTTTATTATCAACGGTCGTCATTTTATTTGATGGCTGCTTGGACAAGAGCGCTGCGACACCACCGAAGGCCATAGCAAAACCAGCAGAAAACATTGCCAATGAAGCACCACCGGTTACTGACGATGCAAACACTGCCACTACCATCAAAATAACACCAACAACAACCTGAACTGCACCGACAACCTTTGATCCAGAGCCACGATAAATTGGCGTGATTCTGATCGATTTCATACTGCCGTTATTTTCCATTTGGAACTCGGCTTCGCTCATATCGTAGACTGCACCATCATGACGCTCGACAGAAATATGATACTTCTGATATTTCTTAGCGTTCATCTTCATCCAGGTTACGAGACCAGGGCGATTACAGTCAATAATACTTACTGCGCGCCGGACAGTATTTGCAGCAACGCGATGAACCTTGCCAAAGTTTTTACCTAAAACTCCACCTAATTCGACAGTGACAAGTTTAGGCTTATCCATAGCCATTTCACTCATTGTCTTCCCTCACATTAAATCCTTGTGCCTCAAATGGTGCGTAGTGTGCTTTTCGTACATCCCGCCATAAATTGCTTTACAGCTTAATCTATCCATTTGATGATGCAATATCATACCATCGCCAATGTATACTGCACAGTGATCAGGAACTTGCGATGCCAACTGCATGAAGAAAATGTCGCCACTTTGACGTGGGGTCCCCGGTGGCAATCTTATAAGATCCTGCGACTGGAAGTTGTCGTTTAAAATATCAAACCCTTTTTCCCACCACGATGGGATATGCAACTCAGGGCAGACGCCAATAGCCACATTTTTCTCACGCTTTAAATAATCTCGGCACAGCAACCAGCAATCAAATACCCCAAATGCGTAGGGTCTTCCCTCATAAGGCATTTCAAATCCAGATGGCTTGATCACGTTTACATCACTAAAACGATACTCTGCATCAATTTCAGGATTGTAGTTTTTGCTGATGTTGATAATAAACCACGGCAACTCTGATGCTTCACAACCAGACATATCTGCCTCAGATGCCTGATTATCCTCGTCAGTATGCGAATGCCAAACACCCACTACCTCGCCAGCTCTCTCAGCTGCAATTTGGTCTTCGGCGTGCATGACAAAATAGTTTTCAGGATCATCAGCGACGTTTCGGCAAAGAATTAAATCATATTTGTTCGCTCTTGTATTAACAAGCAGGCCGCAAGCCTCATTCGGATATTCCTGCAAAGCGGCAAGGCGCATAGCGCCAAGCAACCTTTCATTCATCATTTCATTCTTCATCATGCGCGGTTTGCTCCGGGGAACCCGCCAAACGCAATGATGCCGTTGGCAAAGTAATTAATCCGAGCACGGCACGATGACAATCGCTTGGTGCAATAGTCGGCGCTGGCCAGTTTGGTTGGCGCATCATTTTTGTCAAAGTAGGGACCAGTATAACCGCACTCAGCGCTTCGATACCGCCACTGGCATGAGTTTTTGACAATCTGGCGGTTGGGTAGCATAACCCCCATCAGATCGAAGGCTGAGGCAAGCTCAAACTCAACAATCTCGCGATCCTCAAAAGTCTTCTGGTCGATGTACCACATCTCATCGGTAAAATGCTGGTTCGCGTCAGCTGTTGGGTTGCCCTTAGTAAAGTTGGCAGCATCTAAAAATCGAGCGAGCGTGACTCGACGAATCAGCTTACAGCCGATCAAATCCTCATTCGACTGAACTTCAGCCGAAATTATGCCATCGAGGTTACTCACCTGCAGTTTTGGTCGCGGTAACTTGCCCTGGCCATTTTTATCGAAACCAGATGCCGCAATTGGCCATGGTTTATAGGTTACCCCCTGCCAAATAATTGGTTCAGAAAGTTCGTTGGTTCCTGCATGAAAATACAGCTTCCCACCGCTGGTAGTTACTGACATATCCAGCTCAAACACTTCAATCAGCGCACTCGGTTGGAGCGACTGAATACTTGATGCAATAGTTTCCATTTTCTGTCTTCATCCTTGAAGATTAGCCCCCATCCTTGGGGGGTTTTGTTACTCAAATACCTGGCGGAAAGTTGTGGTCAAGGTCGCGTACCCTCGTGAGTTTTTGACCTTATGGCTATCGCTCACCACGACAACCTTCTGCCCGTTTGGTGAAGTCCAGTTAAATGACTCCACCCCGCCGCGCGCATACAGGAAGTCGTCGATCTCCTGCATCTCAGCTCGTGTACCCTGGAATTGCAGATCCCAGCTGGATTTGCGCCAGTTCAAACCACTGGTTACACGTTGCTCATACCCTTCGTTGAAGGCGAGCCGGGTTACTTCCGGCTTCACCTCCTTCTCAGAATCAAACAACGGGAACCAGGTAAATGTCGTCCGTGACATTACCCACTCCTTATTTGCTTGTGCTGCTTAACATGCCGCCCGGTCTGCTTTCGTCGGTCAGTGTGTCAAGCACGACCGCCTTAACTTTGCGAGCCATATCGTTCCACTGAGAGCCGTTGTCCGAGATCTCAGATGACTTGCTGCTCCCGTCACCGTAATTCTGAACAGTGATAGAAATCGCCACACTGTCGCCGCCAGCACCCTCGCCACCGCCAGTAAACGTCACCGGGATCGAACGGCCGTCTGGGAGTGGCACATACGCCTCTTTGTGACTGCCCTCGCCAAACAACGCCAGCTGCGGGGATGAAGCGATACCGCCTTTGGCATACTTTTTGAGAGGAACCACACCGTCTGGACCGAACACCCCACCCTTGGCGTGTGCCGTCACCTGGAATTGGTTAGCGTTTGGCCTGACCTGAAAACCGTTGGTTCCATCCTGCACCGTGCTGGCCGAGTTTCCTGTCCAACCGGCAGAGGACATCGCGCCATACGCAGATGATGCCAACCCCATAATGCTCGCGGCCGCCCCTACATACCCCATCCACTTATTGCCTGTCGCAGCGCCCAGCGCTGAAATCGTCGCGCCGATCGCAGTTACAGCCGTGCTTGCTGACAAAGTGAATCCACGCGTTGCAGAAGTCGCCTCTTGGGTAGAGACTGCATTCTGCGTCACCGCTGAAGTCGAGTTTTTGGTGCTGCCCGTCAATTCGTTGAAGCCATCTTTCAGGCTTTTCAAACCTGATGACGCCAGACCCGATACGGATGTGGTCAGTGACTTGAAGGAGTTCTTTAGCCCATCAAACATGCTGCCAGAATCGTTACCGGCGCTGGCTGGTAAAGACATTGCCTCAACTGGCGAGCCTGATTGCTGGGTTTTGGTGAAGCTCCCCATAACCGCATCTTTGGCACCCGACAGCTTATCGCCCCAACTGGCTCCTGAGTTTGTACCCATTCCCAGCGACTGCATAAGCGGCTCAACAACCAGTGCCTTGGTGCTAACTTTCAACATTTCGTCAAAGATGTAATCGCCAAAATCAGCGATGCTGAACTTGCCGGTTTTGACGAACTCGGTCAGCTTATCAGTCAGGTTTTCGAAGCAGCTCGTCCACACAGATTCCATTTGCGAGGCTACATCGCTGTACTCCTGCGCCAACTTCTGCTGGGATGTGCCAACCTCTGCAATAAACGCTTTATTTCGGCCAGCCAGCATTTGTGAGATTGCACGGTCGTACACCTCTTTCATGCCCAGGTCTTGAGCGTTCTTCGACTGGCTCTGCAGGTAAGCTAGGCTTTCGTTAAACTTCTTATTCCACTCGGCCGCCGCAGATTGATAATCCGGGGTGTAGCCGGAGTTAACCACCTTGTTGGTCATCGGGGCGAACTTGGTAATGCTCTGCTCGGCAGCGTCTTGATTCAGTCGCTTGGAGTAGGCGTCCTTGTTCTGGTTGATGAACGCAAGCATGGTTTTGGCGTTGTCAATCATCCCCTTGGAAAGGGTATCGCTTGGCACTGCGTTAGCCATCTCAGTCAGGTGCTTAGTGACTTCCTGAATGTTCTGGTCGAACTCAACGCTCGCTTTCGATGACAGCCCCAGCTGGCCGGCCATCTGCTCCGCTTTTCCGATCCACGTCTCATTGGCTTTAATTGCCTTTTGACGCGCACTCTCCTCACGCTTAGCCGCTGATTCAGCGGATTTACCCGCTCGCTCAGCTGCGCGCTGGGCTTTTTGCTCATCCTTCAGCTTTGCCGCGGTCAGGATGGAAGAGATCTTCTCGCGCTGGTCTGCGGTAAGTTGCTCCATCTTGATGGTTTCGCCGTAGATAGATCGCAACTTCGTGTTGGCCTTCAGTTGGGCATCGCCCATCACAGCATCACCGGCAATGTCACGCATGATCGTGCCGTCTGGGTTCATTCGAGTTTGCTTACCAGTACCGAGCTGGGAATTAACAAACAGCGAGTTCAGACGGTCATCTTGCTTTTTGGTACCGCCAACACCGGTGTAATAAGAGCCATCCAGCATCTGCAAGCCTTTGCCGGATTGCTCGCGGATGTTCTTAATCTGCTCTTGAAGTCCTTTCAGAGAATCTTGCGCAGTGCTGAATGCCTGAGATTGCCCATTCAGCTGCCCTTGAAGTCGGGAACGATCGCTTTCATTTAGGGCTGGGTTTTCCAGCAATTTGCTGATGCGAACGACTTCTTGCCCAAGGCTATCAACGATTTTCTGAGTCTTGTCTGCTCCTTTTAAGAATGGCTTCAGATGGGCATCTCGGTCGGCGTTGTTAATCGCTTCCAGCTGCGCACTCTTCTCAGACGGCGACATCTTCTGATCTTGAGAGAGAACGGTGCGCTTGTTGCGCGCATCTTTCAGGGTGGTGGTACTGTACTTCGCCATACCTGCTTTGATGCCATTGTCTACGTCTTCAAGGCGTTTGGTGACGATGTCTCGCGCCAGGTTCTCGTATTGAGCTTTATCCCCCATGCCGATGGTTTCTTTCAGCATTGTTGATTCGGCTTTGTTTCTGGCTAAACGGTCTTGAATAAGTTTGGTGTCAACGCCGACACCAGACATTTTGCCGCTCGATACCATATCCAGCGTCTGCTGATCCAGCGCGTTTTTGCGATCCAGTTCACTTGCGCGAGCAGTCATTTGAGAACGCTGCGCCGCAGTCATTGCTTCCGGGATTTTACGAATCTCGGCAACAGTCTCCGCTGTTTTATCTCTCAGAGAAGACATGACGGCAATCAGGCCACCTACCGCGATAGCGATAGCTGTAATAGCTGCGCCAACTGGATTTGCGACAACTACAGCTGAAAAAGCGAGCCAAGCGGCGCGAACCATCTTGATTGCTTCACCTACGCCAATGATCAGAGTCGCAGTAGTGCCGAACGTTCTGATTGAGGTAATGACTTTGCCAATTGCACCAATGGTTTTAGCACCGGCTCCATTAACAACCTCAAATGCCTTTTTCAGACCACCGCCCATCTCGGCGCCAGCTGTGGCTACACCTGAAATAGTTCCTTTGAGAACCTTGAACCCCACCATACCAAGCGCGACCTGGCCAAGTGTTAACAGAAGCTCTTTGTTCCGCTCCGCCCACTTCGCCATATCCATCAGGCCATCCACAGCTTTGGAAAGCCCTTCGCCAAGGTCTTGCGCAAACACTTTGCCATCGGTGCTGTTCATGTAGGTGGACAGCTCTTTGAAGGCATTGGTGATTGAGTTGAGGTATCCTGCTTTACCAATGCGATCGGCAAATAGAGTGAACGAGGTCTGTAATTGAGCCAGCGCGCCAGTGTAGGCTTGCATCAGATTCTCAGCTGAGCCACGGCTTTGTGCATCAAGCCCCTGAAATAGCAGCTCCAGCCCCTGTTTGGCCGACACCGTACCGGTAGAAATCGCCTTGGTCAGTTGACCCATGGTGACACCTGCAGAATCTGCCATTGCCTGCATCGCGGTAGGAACCGCTTCACCTAATTGCTGACGCAGCTCTTCCATCGAAATGACGCCCTTACCGGACATCTGCTGGATTGCTACAGCTGCGCGCTTCAACAACTCACTATCGCCACCAAATCGCGCCACAGAGTCAACGAGAGACTTCAGCGAGCCATTGGCAGGATCGATGCCAGCTGACTTGAACTTAACGAATGCGTCAGTCAACGCTTCCATAGCAAACGGGGCTGTTTTAGCCATGTTCACGATGTAGTTCATGTCATTGGTAGCAGCCAATTTAGGGTTGGCAGCTTCTTTATTCATACCTTCAAGCAAGATGCGCATCTTCTGCATCTGGGCAGCCGCTTCTACAATCGGCTCCTGCCAACCGAAAAGCATCTCCTTGACGGTGTATGCGGCATCACCAATTTCACCCAGCATGAAGATGTTGCCTTTCATGCCGTCCATCAGCCCACCGCTGGAATGGCGACCGCCACGACCAGATCCACCGCCTGAATCACCAGAACCGCTGCGGCCAGGGCCACGTACATCAGCTCTTAGATTGCCCAATTCTCTTTGGCGGTTGATTAGCGCATCCATTTCCGCCACAACCTTTTTCATCTGGGTAGCGGCTTTAGTAGATGATGCAGCCCAATTCTCCATTTTCTTGCTGGAGTTGGACAATCGCGTGTTCATGCCAGAGGTGGCGGTGTTGGCTTCTTTGACCTCGTGGCTAAATGATGAGGCCGCACGACCAGCGTGATTAGCCCAATCGGAGAAATCACTCAGCTCAGATTGAACAGCCTGCAGCGAATGATGAAACCCCTTCGTGGCTTTGTCGGCTGCATCAATGCGTGTGGTGTAGGTTTTGAGGTTGGCATTGAACGTCACCAACTCTTGTCTGGTGTCGCGCATTGCTTTAGAGACAAGCTCAAAACCGGCGCCCAGGTCTTGAAGACCATTGGCGACGGATTCCAGCTTTTTGTCGAGCGTCCCCAAAATCCCGGCGACGGAACCCAGAGAACGCTCAAGTGTTGCGATTTTTTGGGCTGGCTTTGTGGCCTTCTCGCCAAAACTGACCAGCAGTTTTCCCGCCCGGTCGATTGCCGCGGTGAACTTTTTATCGTCCAGCGACAGAATAAACTCTACGTTGTCAGACATTCCCTTGTCATCCTGCGCCAAAAATTTTCATCAGTTGCTCTTTGGCGTCGGGGTCTGCTTTCGCATAACTTGGATCGTAGACTTTATCGGTAACGACTGGTCTTCCAATACGGTGTTGCAAACCCTCCATGAACGCCTTGCCGCTATCAGCATCTGCCTGGGCGACTCTTGCCACCTGGAAACTACGGACATCCTCTTCAGCCCGGAGACGATCAATGTTTCGACTCAACATCCAAAACATGGCCAACGGCAGCTGAAGTAGTTCTCTCGGTGAGACGGCATAGTGAGCAACAACACGACTGAAATAGAATCCGAGATCGATGGAAACCGTCACCATCTGCCCGGACTCATCGCGGGTAATTACTTTGCTTCTTCACCGGCAGCTTTTTCGTTCTCTTCTTCAACAACTTCCATGGCGAAGGTGAACACCTGCTGCAGTTGAGGCAGCGACAGCTTTTCAAGTGCTTCAGGGGTAACAGTTGGCAGTAACTTCTGCACCAGATCCGCGTATGAGGTTACCTGGTCGGCCATAGACAGAGCGGAGAGATCCTTCCCTTCCATCTGCTTAATAGCGACGAACAGACCAACGGTCATTTCGACGATCGGGTATTTCTTACCGCCAAATTTGATTGCTTTTTGTGGAGGCGAGATTGCATCCAGATCGAGTAATTTGGTCATTTTCAAATCCGTTTAAATAAGAGGCTCGTCCTGAGCCTCTTTGGGTGTTACGCGACGGTGATTGCTGCCGAAGCAGTCTTCGCACCGTCAGTGGTGGTGAAGGCGATCTGGGTATTACCCGCAGCCTTACCAGTTACCTTGCCGGTGCTATCTACAGTAGCTACAGCAGTGTTGCTCGATACCCACGTACCTGTTTTATCGGTGGCGTTGGTAGGCGCAAATACTGCGGCCAGCTGAGTAGTACCGCCCACTGCAATATTTGCCGTGGTTGGATTAACAGCTACGCCAGTGACTGCGGCAGATGCGTCACCAGCATTAGGCTTTGGGTTGGTCATGGTTCCGAGAATGCCGTCGTCGTCCGGGTATGCGTTGAAATCAACGGAGAACACGCGAACGTCATCGGATTTGTAGGCCATGGTGAAGTTACCAGCGGTAGCGGCCTTCGGCAGAGTCAGCACGAAGTCGGTGCCGTCCTGCGGCGTCAGGATCAGTTCCTGGGCAACATCGACAAGGTTAACGCCCTGAGCTGAGCTGATTGACAAGGTATTTTTATCTTCAGACATGGTCGAGCCAGGCATCAGATTAACCAGGTTCGCCAGAACACTTTCGGCCAGTGGAGCGGTAACTTTCACGTTACGACCCTGCACCAGTTCGGAAATGGTGGTCTGACCCAACTGGTCAACGGTGACTTTGAGGGTTTCGGTAGAAACCTCAACTTCAACGCCGCCTTTGGTGTAGCCAAGATCCTGGCCACCGAAAGACACTTTGCAAGCGCCTAATTTGATATTCTTAACATGGGTGTTAGCCATTGTTTGCAAACTCCTTTTTGCATTGGGTGCCGCATTCCTTGCGGCAAAAGTAAGTATATAGCTATTTTTTACTTTAAAAAAGTAACCACGCAGCTATTTTAATGATGATTACATTGGATATGCTGCAAATTCGACGGGAATACCAGCCTCGAACAGCGATCCATCATCCTGCGGGTAGATGATCGGCAGAGACAAAGGCTTAACATATTTAAACCGAATGCCCTGCACTTCTGTATCAAGCATAGGCAGAACGGCCATGATTTTGTTAGCTCTGGCCGACACGGCAGACAATGTTGGCTCTCTGATAATTACGGTGAAAACATCCTGATAAAAGCCATCAAGCTCGCGGTCAATGGCAATACCGGTATTGGGATTCACCAGCAAAATTCCGCTTTTGACTGAAGCCGGCATGTGGTGCGCGAAAGTATCTTTACCAATCACGCCTAACTTCTTGTCCTGAAGAAATTTAGCAAACGCTTCAATAAACATTTCACCCCCTTGTGAATCCGGCCTTTCTCGCTGCTTCTGTCACAGCTTCCCTGAACCGTTTTTCGCCCATTTCAATCGCGCGCTCCATATAGAGACGCCCTACCCTCGCTCGCATTCCCTCGATCGGCGGGTTGGTGACGCTCTTCATTCTCGACAATCGGCCAAGCCGGTAGTGATCGTTGTGCATGTAATCCGCATATTGCCCAACCGTCACGCCCGGGTGTCCCTCGCGAGATGTTGCACCGGAGACATACAGCTCGACTTTCACCTCAGAGAAGTTATTGATCACGCGCGCGTAAATCGCCTTTTCCAGTGATCCGGTTTCAATCGGCGCCATAGCTCTGGCCAATCGCTCCATCACCTTAGCCACCTTCTCCATGTCGCGAAGCAGGTAACGCTTAAATGCTTTTTGACGCTGATCGAGAGAATTGGCCTGGCGTCGTAACTTTGATGCGTCGTAACTCAGACCCATACGTTTGCCCCGACTTCCAGATGACCAGGGCGCCCACGAAGCCCCCAACGACGCTCTACGCTCGCCACCAGCAACTTAGTGCCAGACATCACCAGAACGTCATCCAGCTTCACATCAGCAGCCAGGGGCACGATTAACACAGCATTAAACGTCTCTACGTCAGCTTTGCCACGACTAACAGAGCTATCAGCCCTTACGGACGACTGGACAACACCTTCCGTGAAGTTCACCACGCCAACTTTGGCGCTTCTAACAAATTGATATTTCGACTCGCCGTAGATGTTCATTCCGCCTTTGCGGTACACAGCGAGTTCAGTTTGCCAGGCTACGTGCATACTCACCTCCATGTGAATAAACAGCGCCAGCGCCATTCAGCTGGTGCGGGTGCATCAAGGATGACTTCAACCCTGCCCCCATGCTGGTGGCTGCTGGCACGACAACTGGCTATCGACGAACGATAAACCGGTTATTTGTGTATTTCGCTAACAAACGCCAAGTGGTTCTGGCAACCGTTTTGGGTGCGCTCTTGCCGGTTCGGTACATGTTGGTCGTTTCGCCAATCGACTCCGACAGGATTCCATCTTCACGCGCGGCAGCTACATCATTGCCGTTGGCAATTTCACACGCTTCGTTGATCACAGCCAACATCACAGCGCGCTTAAAGACATCCGGGAATGCAGCAAAATCCTCATCGGTCAGCTCATCCCAATCCATCATATCAATGCGGTACTGTCCTGCTGCGCCAAACGGCATTGTGGTGACGTTCAACATGTTTTGCGGTCGGTCGTAATCGTCATAATCGATACCGAAGATTCGACGAATTGAGAAAGGCATTGTCTTGATGCGATTCGTGGCCTCAATAAGACGCTTGCGCATCAGGCTGTCACCATCGGCAAGTAACGCATCCCCATTCAGCATGTCGATTGCCTGCATCTGGGCGTCAGCGATTGTGGCAAACGAATGCCGTGGAACCGCCAGCTCAAAGTCTGCCATCAGAACATACAGCAGCTCACTGAGGTGATTGATAGTGCCGTCATTGACCGTCAAGACCAAACGACGCAAATCCCGTTCACGATCTGCAAGCTGGTTGTACTCGGCTGGCACGACAACAGTGACGGACATCTTGCCAACCTCAAATTCCACTGGCACATCTTCCGCCACAATGTTCGCCCGGCCGTCTTTCAGGGTGTACGTTGCGGTTGCCGCATCGAGCACATTGAGAGTGAATGACAGCGAAACAGCTTCGCCGCTTTTAAACGTGCCGAGCTGAGCCATCATTCACCGCCCTGGGCTTTCAAAATACCTTCAATCATCTCAACGATGCCCTTGCCCTTTACCCCCAGCTCATTTCCGATCTGGCGCAAACCGGCAATTCCTTCGCTGTCGGCTACCGCTTCCAGCTCTTCGCGAGAGAACTTAGGCTGGGTGCTTACCTGGGCTTGCGTTGTCACTCGCTCCATACGCTCATTAACTGGCGCTGCGGTCTCTTTTACGCTGTCAGCGGATAATCCATGGCGCTCGCTATAAATGCCAGAAGGTGACATGTTTGTACCCTCAACGGTCTCTGCTCGCATTGATGAGCAGATGCGCTGCTGATCTACGAAAGGTAGTTCTGATACTGAAACACCATCTTCAAACTGGATGCCGCATAAAATACCTGTGTAGCCTCTGAAACAAGATTCTAGCAGTCGAACTTTTGCTGATTTCATATGAGTCCCTATAGAGGCCGCTTAGGCGGCCAAGTTATAATTATTCAGTGCCGGTATCGGCGGCAGCTGTAGGTGCTGCTGTAGTTGCGGCTGCAGCCACTTCAACTACCTCACCGCGCAGGGCGGCAAACATTCGCTTTTGTCGGGCTTCACTCACCGGGCTGGTGGTAACGCTATGCTCAAATTGCACACCGAACATGTGACCCGTGTAATCCGAGAGCACTTCTTCGGTAATGCGTACTTTTTTGTCTGCCATGTTTACTCCATAAAAAAGGGCGGGCGACTGCCCACCCTTGCTAGTGATCCTTGATAGGTAGTTAACCACCTATCAATAAGATTAAATCTTAACGCCTTTCAGCGCAGCGATCGCTTTGTCGTGCTTGTTCGCCAGAGAGCAGTACCACTTAACGCGAGTACGCAGGGCGTCTTTGTTTTGAACGGTGCCGATGGACTCAACCACGATACCGGCATTGTCACCACCGTACAGACCAGTCAGGCCGTTCTCTTCAGACAGGTGCAGGCCGTAGATGTCAGCAGCACCGTCAACGACAGGGATGAAGTCGTTCACGATGAACGGAATGCCGTTGTGAGTCAGCATTGGGCGGCCAAAGTTTTCGATCATCACTTCAGATGGACCGACGTTCACGGTGCGCAGCAGCGCACGATAAGCGCGCATGTGTTCAGAGCGAACCATCAGGCAGTCAGCGCCCAGATCTTTCACGGCATCAACCAGCTCATCGAGCATGGAGAAGGTCATGGAAGCGTTGGCAACAATACCCTGGTCAGCAGCCATCAGCTTGGCAATGCCGTCGAAGGATTTCGCGTCTTTGGTGGAGTCACCCTGGATCAGGTTGCGGCGGAATGCGCGCGCCAGACCTTTCACTTTGGAACGAACCTGGATAGCCAACTGGCTATTGGTGTCGGCCATGGTGGTTGCCAGGAATTTATCAACGTCAACGTCGCCAGCCAGAATACGCAGCTTAGCCACATGCTCGGTGAACGTTGCAGCGCCTTCTGGAACCACATCGTTCACGTCAATGAAGCTGGCTTCAGACAGTGAATCTTCGCGGTTGTACAGATACGCCTTAGAGTTGATCTTCATGAAAGGCAGAACGGCAAACAGGTCATCGCGATCGATGATAGTTTCGATTACGCCCTGTTCCAGTTCGTTGTTAGACAGCTTTTCAGCTTCGTCTCGCAGTAATGGCATCTTTTCAATTCCTTTTGATTAAGATGTTATTTTGTAACGATTTTTCCCAGACCCGCAGTTAACTTGTCAATCGTTGACTTATTCACCGGGGTGGTTACTTTGGCGCTTGGCTTACTTTGTGAGCCAGCACCGGGTTTTGCTTCGCTTCGCAGCAGAGCATCGGCTTCAGGATCTGCACGTAAAATACGCTCAATCGCTGATTCGAACGCGAGTGGTTGGCCGTGGCCATCGACCAGCACCGCACGGTCTTTCTGACCAGCTGGCTTGTCATAACCGACTACGCTGCCGTCTTCGCCTACTTCGAAGTGGTTGCCATAAATCACACGAGCTTTGGCCGGTGTCATCAGAGCCTTATCACGCAAGAAACCGGAACCAGAGAAAGATGCACCTACGGTCATCTCAAGCAGTTGCGCCTTCAGAGTGGCATTTTCAGCTTCGACCTGAGTTCGAGCGTCACGCTCTACCTGCAGATCCGCTTGGTGAGCGGCAACCATTTGCTTTTTGACCGCGTCAAACTCGCCGCGGCGCTCAAGCTCAGCTTGCTCCGCTTCTTGACGGGTACGTTCTGCCGCAGCTTCAGCATCCACCAAACGACGAGCACGTTCAGGGTCGATGTCACCATAAGCAGCCAGTTTTTCCTTGCGCTTCATGCTTTCTTTCAAAAGCTCAGCGCCTGACTTCTTGGCATCACGCAGTTTTGCGATCAGCTCTTCTTGGGACAGACCTGCGTATTCATCGTCGAGTTCTGGCTGACGAGCCTGTTTATGTGCGTCATCAGTGCCAGGGTCGTGATCACCACCTTCGCCGCCAGGTTGTTCACCCGGTTGATTTTTAGTTGGTTCACCACCACCACCACCGCCCAGCTCTTCCTTGCCAGCGACGTCCATCAGGCCACGACGGGCCATCATCATTTGCCACAGATTCATAAAATTCCTTTTTACGCCTTATCGCTCGGTTGCTTGAGCAGATGAGTTCCCTGATCCTTGGGAAGAAGTTTTCTCGGTTTCTTGAGAAGATGCTTTATCATAGGTAGTTGGCAAGCTATTTTCAATACCCGTAGATACATTTTTTGGAGGAAATTTCAAGAGATCTGCCTCAAATTCCTTTTTCATTTTCTCCGTGACGTTCGGGAAGATCTTATCGATGAGCATTTCCATCTGATAACGACGAACACTTTCCGGTGCCTGCAGCTCTGACAACTGCTGAGCAACAGCAAATTCATCAGTTAAACCACGGATGTCGAAACTCTCCGGGTAACTGACCAAAGTGTGGTCGTCTTCCAGCTCTTCACCCATCCATTTCCCAACCAGGGCAAGCATCTGACGCTCTGCGCGCTCCAGACGTTCAGCTTTCGTTACCAGCAAGCTATTCACGCGCTGGAAGTCGTATGCTTTGGCTGCACCAGACGAATTATCAATGCCTTTGGCGTTGTCCTGCTTGGTTCGCTCACCGGCAACACCAACAGAGTGATAAATTTCGTTGATGACAGTTTGAACCGTGGTGATGATCATCTGGGCTTGCTTCGGGTCTGGCGACATGTAGAACGGCTGCGAGCCACCTTCACCATCAAAGGTAAACACACGTTTAGTTCCCATCTCCAATACCTTGCCGTGGTTCTCATCGCCAGGCAGCATTGCCTGGACTGGAATCGCCAGCTGGGAGAAGGTCTGATCCTGAATGATTGCATCAAGGTTCGACAGGTAGTTGGCCACCGCACGGTCAAGGTAGGCGATGTCATCAATAAGCGATGGGCTGAAATATGGCGATTCGCTTTGACCAATACAGTCAACAGGGAACACCGGCACAACACCCAGTTTATGCTCACCACTATCTTCGAGGTAAACCTTGGCATTACCTTTCTGGCCACCCTTCTTCACTTCTTCGCGGAACAGATACCATTCGTTTTGAGTCCACAAGCGATAACGCTGGAACTCTTGTCCGGTAGAAGCAAACGGGTCGGCATCATCACGGGCGACTTCCACCACAAGCGCCCACAGTAAATTGCCGTCGTCATCCCATGCCAGATCCAGCATCTGCTGCGGTGAAATCCAGTAAGCGTAGGCGCGGCCATCTTGCTTCTTCTGGTCTTCAACCGACTCAGCGCCAGCTTCCATTGTGCTATCCACCACAACCCAAATTCGCCCATAGATGGAGGATTGCAGGTCGATGGCGGCCATGAACTCGTTAACGGAAACGTTTTGACGAGTAGCGCGGCGCCAGAAATCCCGGATGAACTCTGGTGCATCTTCCTCAGTGCGGTGAATATCTTCGCGGAAAATGTATTTGTTGATCAGGTTTACAACTTCACGCGTGTGGTTGAAGCGGTATGCTCGCTCTACACGTTCTTTGTATTCCTGATCACCTTCTTTGAAATAGCGGAAAACGTTGTCATCGAACCATGCCCGGCCACCCGCGTAGGTGGCCGAAATAAAGTCCCAATGCTCCTTTTTCTTTTCGTACTCAGGATGCCGGCGTTTAACCAGATCCTTGATTACTTTGTCAGTCAATTCCATTTGACCAAACCCCAATTTAATATAAATACCGTTTTAGTACAGGTAGTTAACCACCTATCGAGAGCCACCAAGAATAACACGACTTTTAACCGGAAATCTTCTATGAATTGGATAGCCGAGGGCGTCAGCGCTATGCTCTACACCACCTGACTTGTCCATATCACGCGAACCCGGTTTGTAGATCACCTTTTCCAGCGATTCAATCAGTCCCTTACACTTCGGGCTGATATAAAGTCTCACATCCCCAGACGCGGTCATCAGCATACGGTTTACTGCATTAACACGGTCAGCGATCGGCGGGTGCTTCTTCGGGTGATCGATGCGCAGAAAACCCTTCTCCTTAAAGATGTCCACATCCGATTCACCGCGCGCATGTTGTCGGTATGCGCCTGCAGGGTCTGGGAAGATTGTTACCTGAGACTTCGAGCGCCAGTACCGGCGTTCCAGCTCATCACATACCTCTGCGGTGTTTGAAGAATACAGCACCAGCTCATCCACCGCCCAAACTTCACCATTCGGCTGCGGCTGCAGGATGACCGAGGACATTGGATCGATGTTGAAGTCCTGACCAACCCAGATAGGCAGCTTCGGATTGAAGGCCACATCCTTAACATGCGTTTTGCGGTCGAACGGGTAATACACGCGACCTGACATGTTCTCAAACGACGCAAGGTATTCCTGAGCGAATGATTTAGGGTCCATATCATTCCGCGCGGCTTCGATCTCCGCCTCTGGAACAAAGGGTGAATCGGCTGTCACAAACTGCCAGCTCTTCCACTGCCCCTTCTTCTGCAAATCTTCGTTTTGCCCGATCGTCCAAAGTTTATGGAACTCAGAGAAGCCTTTCGGTGTGCCGATAATCAGCGCACCACCGCGGGTAGAAGACAGCGTTGGACGCAATACCTTGTACCAGGTGTCAGGCTTCATATCCTGGAACTCGTCAAGCACGACAAAGTTCAACGCAACACCACGCAATGTATCTGGCTTATCCGCACCTTTTAGTGCAATTTCCGAACCGTTCTTGAGAACGATCGTCATTGTGGTGTCGTTCTTTTTAGCCACCCATTTGCGCGGGATTGCCTCCTGAAGGTCATCCCACAAAATCTGCCTGGCCATCTGATACGTTGGCGCTACGTACCAAACACGCTGTTTGCGGCCGGAAGCGGCCGCACGAATAATTTTAGAAATTGACAGTCGAGACTTACCCCAGCGTCGGCCAGCACACACCACTTTGAAACGATGGGGTGATTGGAACACTGACATCTGCCCAGAATGCAGCTGAATCAAGCTCAGCGATGACGGGATGGCCATGGTTATGCTTCCCCACTATCATCGTCAGCTTCGCTCTCCAAAACGCTCTCAGCGTCTTTTGCTGCTTCCTCTTCAAGTGCCTCAAGCTCATCATCGTCAATCAGATCTGGTTCTTCTGATTTACGCAGCTCTGCCACCTGATTTGGTGTCAATTCGCCGAACACCAGGTTCGGGATTTCGTCGGCCAAACCTTCGTCTTTATCCATGCCCAGGGCTTTGGATGACACATCAAAGCACTTAGCCAGAATATTGCTGGCGCGCTGAATTGACTTTAGATCGCCCTCGATAACAGCAAGCGATGTGCCTTTGGACTTCGCATCGGCAACCTGACCCATCGCCATTCTGCCAAGTGTGAATGCCCAGCTGTCATACTTGTTACGACGATCATCAATTTTGTCGGCGCGCTCTTTAGCTCGGATCTCTGCGTCTGACTTCAGGGATTCACGCACCATCTTGCCAACTGAGTCGGCTCCTTTGGCCAACCCCTTCTTTTTGAAATAACGAGAGAAGGTCTCGCGGCGCAGCCCATACTCGTCTTCCAATCTGGAAAGCGTGTACTCGCCGGACGCCCATTTCGCCTCGATCTCCGCCCACATAGCTGGCGTGACCTTGACCTTTACCTCTTCAGCTTCGGTCGTCATAGTTCCCTCTAAACCACCACGGCGCTTCCTTGCGCCGAGTAAAATCATTTCTGGAGTTGCTAAACAAATTGGTTTCTACGGTTAGAAAACAACTTAATTGGGGAGTGGTTAAAAGCCTGCTTCCGTATATTTAAATAACCAGCTATTAATTATTTATGGGAAGCAGGTCTTTCTCATGCCACCATCAGCTTTACGCTTGCTCTACCCATAACGGTCAGACCGAGTGTGCGTCGCTGGTAGCCATCATCTCCACGCGCACGAAACTCACCTTTCTCGACAAGTCCCTTTTTAATCAGCGCTCGAAGAGAGAACTGCATACTCTGCTTTGTGGTTTTGTATGGCAGAACCTCCAGCAGCTCATCGAGGTCAAGTAAATGGCCGCGATCGTGGCCAAGGTAAATGGTGCGCAGAATATCTTTCTGCTTATCTGTCAAAATCATTTGCTCGCTTCCTTACGAGATACGCGCCAGATCCAGCGGCGCATTTAATGGTTGGTTGTCGAATGCCAGTAGTGGCAACACGTCAGGCAATTCTCTGCCAAAGTCCGGGTTGCGGTAAACACCATAGAGCGGCGACGTAAAGCTAAGGTTGTGAATGTCCTTCAGCAATTTCACGATACTGGCTTCATCCACCAGCGAATCAGCGATGTCCTGCACGGTTGTGCCGCGGTTACGCCCAGCTTTCGCCAACGATGAGTTCTTGTGGTAGTCGGCAACGAGATCCACCAGCGCGCGGCGGCGGCGATTCTCGC
Organism: Candidatus Fimivivens sp.; assembly: GCA_031983305.1. GTDB lineage: Bacteria > Bacillota > Clostridia > Oscillospirales > Ruminococcaceae > Yanshouia. Next base: position 41,639 of record DALYYK010000001.1, read on the forward strand.
TCATCGAGAACAGCTCTTTCACAATGCTCTCATTGTCGCCCGGGTCGGCACGGAAATGCCGCTGGAATACGCGCAGCGCACTTTCGTAACTCTTCGGGCGCTCTGGTCGAATAAACTGATAACCAGCCTTCATCGCAAAAGGGTTGTATTTGCTCATCGAGGACTGGATTTCGATGATCGGCCTGTTGTGCATTCGGCTCACCAGGTTAATCATGCGATATGAAACACCCACACCACGGTATTGGGTGTCCACCACTGAACGGCTGATCACAGCGAAATTGTTATTCACGTAACGCCCCCAGAACTGATTGGCCACCGTCGTGTTAGTGGTGGGCTTCAGTTTGGGGAACATGCGGTGACGCGGTGCCAGAAGCAATTTTGGAAAAGCCACAACAACAACGCCCACCAGCCGACCGTCAAGCTCGCAGCGGTAATAGGTTGGTGCGAATGGTTTGCCGTCAGTTTTGTAATGCAGCGACTTCAAAGCATTCCAATCGTCCACAGTGCCGCGCGTCACAGTCATACGCTCCAGAAAATCCAAATGCTTCGGAAACTCTTCAGGCTTGTAGCGTTTGATGGTTACGTCGTTCATCGCACCACCTTCCGACTGCCATAACCACCGCGACGAATAGTTGAGGGGTGACGCGTCACAATATCCTCGATCGCCGGCAAACCACCCGCCTTCTTGTCGGCAAGGAACTTGACGCGAGCTTTCACAAACTCTTCAACGATGTAACCCTGAAGATAAGTGAAAGCCTCCTGATCCGAAGGCATCAAATCATGGTGTTGGCCGGTGATAAGCGCGATATGTAAGGCTTCATGCCAGTAAACCGACTCGTTGTAGTTTTCAGGCAGATAGACGCAGTGAACATTTGTGTCGTACTGGATGTAGCCCAGGTCAGTGACCATGCCACCAACCCCTGCAACATATTCACTCTCATCCAGCCCATAGAGCTGTTTGATCACCTCTACATAGCGCTTCTCACCAAAAACAACGACGCAGCGGTTGTAATATGGAGCGACACGGAAGCCATAGGCGCCATGGGCGCGAAGCCAATCTTGCCATTCAGCTTCATGCGTCCAGCGGCGGCGCAGCTCAGCCCCCTCGTAAATTGGGAAAACTTTTTTAAGCTGCATAGTCCACCTTCACACGTTCTTTGTAGTGCTTGGTGATCTGCACATCCGGGCGCAGCGCATTTTTTAGGTCTTCATGCGTGGTTGCCACCATGACAGTTGCCCCGGCTTTGCGCGCAGCGCGCTGGAGATTGGAGGCAACGACCTGGGCAGTTACTCGATCCAGAACAGCGCCAAACTCATCAGCAACCCATACCTTTGCGCCGGTTTCGATTAGTTTTGCGATTTTCAGGCGGTAGCGCTGGCCATCTGACATCTCAGAAGGTTTGCGAACAAACAAATAGGCATCGTTAAGCCCAGCCATGGATAATAGCCCCAATGCCTCGCTGGTGGTCTTACCCAGCTGGTCAATGACGTTCTTGCTGTCATCAAAGGCAAAGTCTTCGATTGACGCCACATCCTGACCTTCTTCTTTCATCAAACGCTGAAGCTCACGCAACACCACTGATTTACCAGATCCTGATTGGCCGGTGATGTACACGACATCACCGCCCCTAATTTCCAGCTCCAGGTTGTCGTAAAGCGACCACTCCTTTTCATCAAGACCCAGACCAAATGACTCTGCGATCTCCAGCGTTCGGGTGGTTTTAGTTACACGCGTTTGGAAGGCTACATTGATGAGGTAGTTGCTCATTCCTCTCCCTCATCGACAGCTTCCTGAGAAACACGCTTCGCATAAGCCACAAATGCTTCTGCCCCGCTCTCTCCCGTCACCTCTTCCATATGGGCTAGTAAATCCCCAACAACCAACGCAGAGCCAGCAGGGAGTGTTTTAAACCCCAGCACGTCGATCACTCGCAATTCTGATTCCGCCACTTCCCGGGAGATCTCTTCATGCTCTTCATGCTGGCGCACGGATTCATGCCCCAAATCCATCACCAGAGAGTCGGTGGCCATGTCTTCCGTCATGCTGCCAACCAAAACGCTCAGCTCACGCTCATCGAAGCCAATTACAACCTCATCGCCCAGCACCAGCTCTTCCAGCTCTTTTTGCAGTTTAATGGCGTCATAATCGGTGCTGGCCAGGCGGTTATCTTCCAGACGCTTCGCGCGAACAGAGATATCATCGAGATCGGCTCGGACAATTACCGGCACCGAGTCAAGCCCAGCATAAATTGCAGCCTCTCGGCGGCCGTGACCGGTGATGATCACCATGTCTTTATCAACGGTAATTGGCTGGTCAAAACCGCGTTTATCAATTGCCGCAGCCAAATCACGAATCTGGGTTTCGTCGTGCTTTTTGGCATTGGCCTCATATGGAACCAGGGTTTTAGGGTCTAGATACACGATCTCAAATGGGGTGCTCATCATTTACGTTCCTTGTAAAAGTCTGCGAGCCACACCAGGGCTTCTCCAGCGTCTTCCATGTCGCTGCCAGTATTAATGCCCTGCTCGGCAATGATCGATTTAATGGCTGTAGTGACTGAATCAGCGGAGTCGAAGGTGACTTTGAAGCGCATCGTCTGGTGCTCCACACCCAAACGCTCAATCTTCTCGCGTTTATCCTCTTCTGCCGCTTTCTCGTCGCCATCTGTCAGTCGCTCCAGTTCCGCCATATCGAAAGCCGCAGTTCGGGCCAGTGTCGCTGCCATCTCGTCATCAAATGGGGCGATTTCTGAAAGGCTAAAGCCAGTTTCTGACTGGATTTCTTCAATCAGACGCTGCAAAGCGAGTTGATCGTCTTCACCGTAGCGCTCGTTATCGACCAGGGACATTTGCTTCGCCACCACGTCGCTGATCTGACCAACGGTGATAACTGGCACAGTGGCAATGCCCTGTTCAATGGCGGCGCGCCAGCGGTGCTCACCCCCAAGGATCTGGAATGAGCCATCTGGCAGCTCGCGGGCCAAGATCGGTTTGAAAAAGCCCAGACGGTCAATTGAGCCTTTCAGTTTTTCGAAATTCTGGAGGCCCACGGAGTTTGTATTCCACGGGTTTGGTTGTAGTCGCCCTACTTCCACCTGCAAGATGTTAATTTTTACGTCCATGTTTTTGATATAATCCATTAAGTAACTAACCACTTATTAAATCATAGCCTGTTAACACAATAAAGGCACTAAGGAAAGACACATGGGCGTTAATATTGTATCAAACGCAGTGAACGCGTTAATTTCGGGGGCGGATGAAAACGTAAAAAAGATAGTCCAAAACATGTTGAGCTACGATGTTGATGGCGCCTCATTTTCAGGCAGTGGCGGATGGGATGGGCGTAGCACCATGTTCAACTGGTCAAAATGCTCGTTCCCGGCTGGATTCGCTCGATCTATTGCAGCAAAGCTAAACCGAGCTGGTATTCCCGCCACTCACATTCGGAAACCGATGGTTTCAGCCCTAGGCAAGCCAAATCCCGCGGTAAACCCATTCCCTTACAACCCCGATTACGCTTATCAAGATCAGACTGTCGAAACCATGGTGAAAGTGGGCGGGATGATTGCCCAGGTCGCTACCGGTGGCGGCAAGTCGAATATTGCCTGCAAAGCAGCTGCACGTATCGGTCGTATGACACTGTTTATCACGACTCGATCTGTCCTAATGTTCCAAATGGCCGATAACTTTCAAAAATCCATCGACTATCGCGCTGAAAATGGCGAACCGTGGCTTAAGGGACAGAAGGTTGGTGTGATTGGCTCGGGCGAACTGAAGGTATCACGTCACATCAACGTTGCGACCGTTCAAACACTCTCCAGTTTTCTAAATGAGCCTGGATCTGACCTCTCTCCTGAGAAGCGCGCCCAGCACCTCAAGCGAAGAGAGCTAATCAAACAGCTTCTTGCTAGCGTTTCCCTCCTAATTTTGGAAGAAGCCCACGAATCATCTGGTTCCAGCTTCTACGATATCGCTCGTCTCTGCCACAATGCTGATTACCGTTTGGCTTTGACAGCCACCCCGTTCATGAAAGATTCAACCGAAGCAAACATGCGACTGATGGCTGTAGCCGGTCGTATCGAGATAAAGGTGACTGAAAAATATCTGATTGACAAAGGTATTTTGGCAAAACCCTACTTCTTATATCATAAAATCGCGTACACTCCAGATGAGGCTAGGATTAAGGCTGAACTTGCATCAAAGCACCTGAACTTTCGGGTTGTTATGAGCACGCCATACCAGAAGGCTTACCAGTTAGGCATCGTTTACAACCTAAACCGCAATGCAGCAATTGTTCGTGCCGCTGTTATGTATAGGTCACACCAGTTAAACTGTATGACGTTGGTAAAGCACAAAAGGCATGGTCAGATCTTAATGGAGATGATGCAGGCAGAGGGATTAAGGGTCGATTTTATCTATGGAGAATCTTCCCAGAAGGTACGGCAAGCAAAACTGCAGAGCCTGGCTGCAGGCAAAATAGACATTCTCATTGGCTCCACCATACTCGATGTAGGCGTTGATGTCCCAAGTGTGGGTGCGGTAATCCTCGCTGGTGGTGGGAAGGCAGAAGTTGAGATGCGTCAGCGCGTCGGACGTGGTCTACGAGCCAAAAAGAATCAGGCGAATGTTTGTTTTATCTCTGACTTTATTGATTGTTCCAATAAGTACCTGATGTCTCATTCCTACGAGCGCAAAAACATCATCGACACGACACCTGGATTTGCTGAAGGCGTGTTACCTGTCGATGGAAAGTTTGATTTTAATGTTCTGGGCAACTGATACATGGAAAAACCAAAACCCGTTTTTTGCCAGGTTGCTTTGAGTCCTCGCGCTAACGACAAAGTTGAAGCGTTTAAGAGCAAACTCAGAGAATCCGGCGTCAAGATGACCAAGTCTGAAGTTATCGACATGATCGTCACAGAAGTAAACATGGCCGACTTCGCGCGGTACTCGAAAAGGGCTTTGGCCACCAGTAAAGCCGCACAAAGGATTATTGAGCTGTACAACACCACCGACATGACGGAAGAAGATCGTGACATTCTGCTCGCTGGTTTGGAACACTCAAGCATCCCAGAACCAAAGCCTTAACTTCACAGTGGGCTGGTCTTGTCCAGCCCACTATCTCGGCACCATTCCCACCTCAACACAATCGCGTGTTACCCTGAACAAAACAAAACTTCGGACACGAAATGACTATCACCGATATTACTTACGGCATACCCGCTGAGGTGTGGCCGCGCAATTATAAAGATGTTGAGCGCTCGCTTCAGTATTACCGCGCTAAGCGTGTTCCTGTAAAAGTGTCTTTAGAGGATGGGCAGGTATTCTCTCTCTTCGTATATGGGCTACTGACAGCGCGCAACAAACTTGATTTGGCACCGCGGTTCGACGCCAACGAACACCGCGTTCGTGTGCCACTTGAGCGCGTGACAACGATTGAGACAATCAAGCAAGAAGAGGTGCAAAAGAGCTTTGAAGGCAGATTGACGATCAATGCTGATGATTACCAAAACCAGCCTTCAAAGCGCGACTTCTTTAAAGTTTGCCGCCAGGCGCACCAGAACGAAAAGCTGATCCGCATTTACATGGCCGATGGTAGAGAAATCGAAGGTGAATCGGCGGGCGTCAATGCCAGCCAAGTAAATGTACGACAAGATGGCGGCAAGCAGCTGGTGGTGCTCTTTGATTGGGTTGACCGCATTGTGCCGTTCTAAAATTACCTGCGTCTGAAAGGCGTTTGCAGGTTCGCTGTGTGCCAAAACGGATGCGCTAACAGCAACTTATTTTAATCAGCGGGCGAGTAGATTGCTCCCGATTAGAAAGGTGTAACCTCAATTACTAGAAATCGTAGTGCTCAATATCTACTGAAAAAGATATAATTCCCCCTTTAATCATAACGAAAAGAAAAAGACAATGAACAAAACGAAGGGATTGGTTCTTGCAGTATTGACATCGGTTTCGTTAAACGCTACAGCTGCAAAAGACTTGATAATGCAATTGAACTGTGACGGACATGACGTGGTGTTCTCTCGGACTGCTAAAGGTAACAACCTGATTGTTGCGGATGGTGTGATGTATGACACTAGCGAAGGCACAAGAGTTGTTAAGGCTAATGATGGTTCTAATGTGACGTATCAGTTTGCTAGTCGTGAAAGCAATGGCAAATCTCTCTTTGCAAGTGTCTATTCCACTGAAGCCATGTTAGAGCAGAACAAAGCAAACTTCATCTATGACCACGACAATGAGAAGGTCAAACTTGCCTGTGATATCGTCAATCATCAGATAATAAAAGATTGATCAGCATATGCACTTTTAGTTGGAATTGATTTCTTCTTGCCTGACTTCGTGAAACACATGGCCCGTTAGATTCAAGGTACAAAAACGCTGCAGCGTGCCGAGATACAGAAAACCTGCCGGAGCTGACGCTGTGACCAGCCCCCGGCAGGGTGAAACGTTTAGTTGGCGAAACCCAGAGAGGCATTTCTGAATGTCTGCCAGGTCTCTTTATCCGGAGCCGGCGGGATTTTCGCGCGGGAGACGGCTGAGAGAATGGCCTGACAGTATTCAGGATCGCCTTTTTCAATCGCTGCGCTCAGCAGCATTCCGTCGGGCTGTATGGAAATCCTGACGGTACAGCTCTTTCCCCTGTATGACTGACTACCCGAAAACTGTTCAGTCACTGCCTGGCGTATCTGTACTAAATATCTCGCGTTTTTATCAGGTTTCGCCTGGCTCATTCCCCATATATCTTCAGGCAGAGGGGGCTGTTGTTTATCGCCGGCACAGGCACTCAGCAGAAATGGCAGGACTAACAGCAGCGGTTTGATACGTTGTGATGGCATTGAACACTGTCCCTGTAGGTACTGAAATGTCACATGCTAATGCCATTATTAAGGAGAAGTAAACGCCTGGAAATGGTATTCCTGTTGGATTTCTTCAGATAAAACGCCACCCGGCATGTCCGGCAGCATAGCTATACACGTGCACAAAATTATCAGCGGCGGTTTTTTACTATCGCGCCGGGGAAAGGCGTCGGATACGGCCCGTTGGCCGCAAAAACGTGCTGAGGACCTCACTGACTTTCAAAAAGCTAAGTTCAGATGTCCGGGCAGAGTAAAGATTAAATGTCCGCTATGTGCCAGAAGATGACGTTAAAAACGTATATTTTGTGTTAAAATGAGAAGAAAAGAAGCATTCAAAGATATTCAATTAATTTTTAGCTTGCGATGGTCAATTAGCATAATGAAAAATGATGAGTATAACATGGCAGATCATGAAAAAAATGAAATAAATAAAGACACTTTGGAACAAATGTCCAACAAGGCTGATGAATTAATTCAAAAAGGAGATCGCCTACAATTAGAAAGATATACAAAAAATTTAACTGATAGACGTTTGTTTTTTGCAGACTTGATAGATGAGGCGCGATTTTTATATATAATAGGAAATTGTTATCAGGTTCTCTATCAACATAGAGATATGGAATGGTATTCTGACGACCTCAGTAAAGCTGCTATATTTTTCAGGAATGCTTTAAATATTATAAACAAATTGGTACTTCCTAATCAGGAAACTCTATTTTTAAGAAGTTGCATTGAGACAAACCTTGCGAACTCGTTAAGCGCTCAAGGTCGAGCATTCTGCTGCATACCCTTATGGGATAAGGCTATCAATCAGAATAACCCAGTTGCAATGATCTGCAAGGCACAAAACGAATTGTTTTTGGCTAATGTACTGTATGATCCTGGCCATCAAGAATATCACCTTTTTGTGGCTTACAAACTCATAATCCAGGGGTTAAAATATAAAAATTATTTATATGAAGAGCAGCAAGTAGCCTTTCATGAAGATGGAGAGCTGATGAAGTTCAAAAATTGGTTTGAACATAATTTGACAGAGTCTTCTTTTAAAGAATTTGAGGCGCAAAGATACGATTTTGACACAAAAAAGCAAAGAAGTTATCTTGCATGGTGTGGAGAGAATAATCTTTTTATTAATGACTTAAATGACGTTCTTTGTTCTGAAGTTGTTTATCAAGACATTGTTTCTCTTCCTAGTTTCAGTTATAAGTTGAATGAATCTTTATCGATGCACGAAACGCTAATGTATCACGGAAACTTCGATGAGTTAAAAAACGATTATTGTTATTCTCGTTATCTTTTCTACACCGCATTGAATATCCCACAGGAGGCAAAGCATTTTTTTAATGACACATACCCTCACGTTGAAGATATGTCACATTCATTAACAAACCTAAAATCAAGTCATTATAAAAGTGCGTTTAGGACTCTGTATTCATTATTCGACAAAATATCTTATTTCCTTCACAGGTTCCTTGAGCTTAATGATATAAAAGATGATAACAAGATTACCTTTGATTCAATTTTTAGGGATATTTCAAAAAGGAATGCATGGGTGCCTCACCCGCGATTAAAAATGAGTAAAAACCCCTTTATTCATGCCTTATTTTATATATTAAAGGATATCAGAGATGTTAAAGATGC
>DALYYK010000002.1:0-16302 GCA_031983305.1 Candidatus Fimivivens sp.
GTTACAAGGGTCTTTGTACATTTCTCAATGTTGTTTAATTTTCAAGGTCCGTGCCGCCTCTTAGGCGGTGACATTTATATTATCACATCTCACAAGCTTTGTCAACAACAATCTTTTTGAGTTGTGTCTGTCGGCCAGTTTCGTTTGCGTCTCTCGCAGACAGCTTTGCTATAATATCATGCCTACATTCATATGTCAACACTTTTTTGAAATTAATTCTACAATTATATTCTTGCCTTATAGTTGATATTTTATGAGACCTTTGTTATAATATTTGACGGCGCATAAAAACGCCGCGCAATCCTATATACGCGCCCGTAGCTCAGCTGGATAGAGCGTTGGACTCCGACTCCAAAGGTCGCAGATTCGAATTCTGTCGGGCGTACCAGAAGAAGGCCTGCCTAAGATTTGCTTAGGCAGGCCTTCTTCTTTTGTTACGCTATGCTTCGCAATCGCAATAGGTGATACATATGTATATCCATTGTCGTTTCACAATTAATTCAATTCTATTTAGATGTATATGACTCAACCATCGGTCACCAAGCCGCTTTGAGGTATCGCCCCTTTAATAGCATATCAATCTTTATCCTTTATGTTTATCACACGCGTTATACATCTATATAGAAATTCAGGTGTGCCCAGCATATCTTTGTGCTACCTGAGTATTGCTTTTATTATGTTATTAATCTCCCATGCTTTATACTGATTGGTACATGACGCTTTCGACAAATTTTACCCTCCTACCCTTTTAGGGCTAGACAACCAATCCCTTTTTGTGATAAGCTTTTACTAGTTTAAACTTTAACGCTTTAAATTAAAGCGAAAGAAAGGCTGATCGGCAACAATGAACATTCTGGTTTGCATGAAGCAGGTTCCAGCGACCTCTCAGGTAGAGATTGATCCTGAAACCGGCTCTTTAAAGCGGCTCGGAACGGCTGCCCGTACCAATCCATACGATCTTTACGCGCTTGAAGCGGCACTGCGCATTCGCGAGCACATCGGCGGCAAGGTCACGGTGCTGACCATGGGACCGCCTCAGGCCGAGGCGATGATGCGCGACGCCTATATGATGGGCGCCGATGACGCCGTCATTTTATCCGACCGCAAATTTGCGGGCTCGGATGTCTTAGCAACCTCCTACACGCTGTCGCAGGGCATTCGCCTTTTGGGCGGCGCGGATCTGATTCTCTGCGGGCGGCAGACCACCGACGGCGACACCGCGCAGGTTGGCCCGGCCATCGCCGAGCATCTGGGCATTCCGCACGCGGCTTGGGTCGGCAAAATTTTAGAGACCGATGAAACCGGCATCACGGTCGAACAGATTTTAGCTGTGGTCACGCAAAAATCCCGGCTTCAGTTCCCCTGTCTGATTACGGTGGAGAAAAACGCTTGCGTGCCGCGCCTGCCCTCTTACCGTTTAAAGCAGCGGGCGCTGACCCACCCGGTGCAAACGCTGGACTTTGACTGCCTGCCGAGCAAAAATCTCTCGCGCTGCGGGCTGGTTGGTTCCCCGACCCATGTTGAAAATATGTTTGCCCCGCCCGCCAACGCCAAAAGGGTACTGCTCACCGGCAGCACAGCCGAAAAGGCGGCGGCGCTGACCGCTATTCTGAAAGAAAAACGCTTGCTTGAAGGGAGTGCGCGCGCATGACCACCTTAAATTTTAATGCTTCGGCCTGTGATCTGTGCGAGCAGTGCATCCAGAAGTGTCCCTTCGACGCGTTGAACGTCGAGGCTCAAATGATTGTCATCAACGAGAAATGCCGTATGTGCGGTATTTGCGTTAAGGTATGTCCGCACCAAGCGCTGACCTTTGAGCAAAAGCCGCTTAAAAGCGTTGCGGAAAAAAGCCGCTGGCGGGATATTCTCGTTTACGCCGAGCAGGAGGATGGTGAAATCCACCCCGTTACATATGAATTGATCGGTGAGGCGCGCCGGTTGGCCAACAAAGTTGGCTATAAGGTCAACGCCGTTATTGTCGGCGGAGCCGGTACGGCTAAAAACGCCGAAAAATTGTTGCCCTATGGCGTTAATGAGATCTTCGCCTACGAGCACTCTGGCTTTGAGGGCTTTAAGGCTGACTGCTACACCGACGCTGTGGCCGACTGCATCGCTCAGATGCACCCCTCGGTCGTGCTGATCGGCGGCACGGCGCTGGGCCGCTCGCTGGCGCCGCGTCTGGCGGTGCGGTTCCACACCGGGCTGACCGCCGATTGCACCAAGCTCGATATCCGCCCTAACAGCGACTTGGTGCAGATACGCCCCGCGTTCGGCGGCAACATCATGGCGCAGATTCTGATCGCGGACGCCCGCCCGCAGTTTGCCACCGTGCGCTACCGCGTGATGGACAAGGCCAAGCGGATCGCAAATCCTGTCGGCAAGGTCACGGTCATGCCGGTGACCGATGCAATGGCCCGCTCGCGAATTGAGGTGCTCGAGATCACGCCAATTCTGCGTGAGAAATCGATTGAAGAGGAGGATATCCTCGTCGTCGCCGGGCGCGGCGTTAAAAACGAAGAGGGCGTGGCGCTGGCGCGCCGTTTGGCCGACACGCTCGGCGGGCAGCTCTGCTTTACCCGCCCGATGGCCGAAAGCGGCCTTGGCGATAACGCGCATCAGATTGGCCTTTCGGGCCGGACGGTGCGCCCCCGGCTGATCATTACCTGCGGCGTGTCGGGCTCGATTCAGTTCACTGCCGGCATGAACGGCAGCGAATGCATTGTCGCAATCAACTCCGACCCGGATGCGCTCATTTTTAATATTGCGAGCTACTGCATTGTGGAGGATGTATTCACCGCCGTTCCCGCGCTGCTCTCACAGCTTGCCGCCGCAAAAAAGGAGGCTCTATAACATGCCCTTTCCTTATAACAGACCCGACGCCGCGGGCATTGACTATTTAAAATCGGTCACCTCACCTGACCGCGTAACGGTCGGCGCGGATATTCTGCCCGAATACCACCACGACGAGATGCCCGAGTACGGGGTTTTCCCGCCCGACATCTATATTGAGGCCGAGAATGTCCACGAGGTTTCAGCCGTCATGAAATACGGCTATGACAACAATATTCCGGTCGTGGTGCGCGGCGCAGGCACCGGTCTGGCAGGCGGTGCCACCTGCAAATACGGCGGCATTATGCTTTCTCTAATGCGCATGAACCGCATCTTTCCGGTCGATCGTAAAAATCAGACCATCACCTGCGAGCCGGGCGCGCTGCTTTTAGATGTGCAGGCTGCCGCCACCGCCGAGGGGTTGTTTTACCCGCCCGACCCCGGTGAGAAAACCGCCAGCATCGGTGGCACCGTCATCACCAACGCGGGCGGCATGAAGGCGGTGCGCTACGGGCTGACCCGCGACTTTGTCCGCTGCATTGAGGCGGTGCTGCCCGACGGCTCGATTATGAACTTTTCTTCCAACGTCGTCAAAAACACGACGGGCTATGACGTCAAGGATCTTGTCATCGGCTCGGAGGGCACGCTGTGCATTCTGACACAGGTCACGCTCAAGCTTTTGCCCGCACCCAAGCACACCTGCACGCTCGTCATGCCCTTCCCCGATCTCGAGTCCTGCGCCGATATGGTGCCGCAGGTGCTTGACCTGCCCTTTACGCCGACCGCGATCGAATTCTTGGAACAAGAGCTGCTCGAGATTGTCGAACGCGCGCTCAATAAGCCCTTCCCGGTTCGGGACGGCGGCGCGGTGCTCATTGTAATGTACGACGCCTCAAACCGCGACGAACTCGAAGCCGCCTGCGACGCCGCCTGCGAGGCCGCGTTGGCCCACGGCGCGCTCGACTGCGTCATTGCCGACACACCCGAGCGTATTGCCTCGGTCTGGAGCGTGCGCGGCGCGATCTTAGAGGGCATGAAGGCCGACTCAATCGCGCAGGAGGAATGCGACGTCGTCGTGCCCAGAAGTGCTATTGCCGACTATGTTAAGGCAGCCAAGCGCATCGCGATGGCCCACGGTATCCGCGTCGAGCCCTGCGGCCACGCGGGGGACGGCAACATTCACACCGAGCTGCTGCGCGACCCCGGCATGAGCGACGAGGCCTGGAAATCGGCCACCCACGCCGCGCTCACCGAGCTTTACGCGCTGGCCAAGGCCCTTGGCGGCCAGCTTTCGGGCGAGCACGGCATCGGCAACGGACGCCTTGAATTTTTAGAACCGTTTCTCGGCAGTCGTATGATTCAGCTTTATAAGTCGATCAAGCTGGCTTTTGACGAAAAGCTGGTTTTAAACCCCGGCAAGGTCATAGAGTTTAATTCCTGACGCTGTCAAACCCATCATTTAAATGAAAGAGAGAGATTATTAATGGATGACAAAAAATCTTTGCTGGTTGACAAAAGCCGGATGCCGCTGGCCGTCGGCGTCGCGTTTGTAGCGTTTACCACACAGTTTGGCGGCGGCTTTGCCTCGGGCGCACAAATTTTCTCCTATTTTATCAACCACGGCGTTTGGTGTCTGTTCCTGCCGCTCTTTACCCAGTTTTTGTATGCGCTGTTCTTCTGGTACGGCATGCGCTACGCCTACCGCAACAAGCTTTATGATTACCGCAGCTTTTCAGATCATTTTTACGGTAAATATCGCGTTTTGTTCTCAAACCTGTTTGAGATCACCTATCTGATTATGATCGGCACCGCTTCGGCCGCGGCGTTCGCGACCGGCGGCTCAACGCTCAATATGCTGTTTGGGTTGCCCTACTGGCTGTGCACGTTGATTGTCGGCCTTTTCATCGCCGTTATCGCGCTTTACGGCACCACAATGGTGCGCAAGGCGGCCGCCACCCTTTCGGTACTCATCATCGTCGGGCTGGTTGTCGTACTGGTGCCCAATATCCTCGCCCAGTGGGGCGCTATTGGTGACTCGATCGCCAAAATGTCCGCCGGCAGCGTGGGCGTCGCCTCGAAGGAAAGCGGCCTTTTCGGCACCGCGCTGTGGACCGCGTTCCTCTATTTTCTGTTCCAGCTGCCGTCGGTTTCGGTCATGTATCAACATGTTGAGCCGCTGACCAGTGAGAAGCAGGTAAATCAGGCCGCCGTCTACATCTTTATCACCAACACCGTCGCCATGATGCTCGCCATTGTCGGCCTGCTGGCCGTCGCCTTTGTGCCCGAGCTGGCCGGCGCTTCGGTTCCCATGCTGGTACTGGTGCAAAACGGCGTGGGCGCGGGTCTGTTGACGCCAATTATTTCGATTCTGATTATTCTGGGCGCGGTTTCGACCGGCGTCAACATGGTTTCGGGTATCGTCACCCGCTGCGTCAACGCGATGGAACGCCGCATTACCGATCCGGCCAAGCGGACCTCGGGCCACCAGCTGCGCAACATCGCCTTTTCGGTGCTGTTTACGGCCATTGCGTTTGCCATCGCACAGTTTGGTCTCATGGCGGTGGTCAGAAAAGGTTATGCCTATCTGGGCTACGCCGGTCTTATCTCGGTTTTCATTCCGTTTGTGGTGCGCTTTATCGTCGATTTTTCAAAAAAAGAAAAAGCATAAGCACGCAGTCTTTACACGGTCGGCAGAAAGGAAACGCTCTGCCGGCCGTGTATTTTTATATGGACGGTCCCGACCCGGCAAAGGTTGAATCGCCCTTTTAAACACTTGGGCGCCTAGCAAGATTAGTTTTAAAAATATTCCCATTTGTGTAGCGCTACGGAGGAAAATTGCATGCAGAAACCTAATTATCCGTACCACTGCAGCGTTTTTATACATTTTGGCATGGTAAGCTTCTCAGGCGCCGCAATTTGACTTTTGTTTTTTTAGTATGCTAAAATATTCTAGACAGGTAATATGGTGCGCTTATGTAAGGAATTATTTTACTTTAAATCCTGTAATTTCCTTCCTTTGCATTTGTTTTAAATGCCTGCCGCGTAAAATTTAAATTTTCGCTGAATCCGTTAAACGGAGCGGGAGAACCATTTCTGGGGTGAATCGCGCTATGCGCGTAGGGTGAGCTTTCCATCCGAATCCGTCAGCTAATCTCGTAAGCGTCGAAAGCGAGGGTGATTAAATTTTCTTTATGAACTGTACGAATATTTAAAGATGCAACCTGCACAGTGTGAAAGGAGAATTTAATGAAGGTTTCTGTTGGATTATTTGGATTTGGAAAAACCGGTATGGTCGTTGCGGATGAGCTGCTTAAGGACGGCGAGTGCGATCTGCGGTGGGTTATGCGTAAATCGCACCGCCACGAGGGCGAATATGCCAGCCGTCATTTAGGATATGAGTTTGATCAGGGGCTTATTTATTGTCTGGACAACGTCGATCTCGACCGCTTTTATGAAGAAAATCACGTTGATGTCATTATCGATTTTTCGGCAGGCAGCGCGGTGAACGAATATCAAGGTGCGGTCAAACATGGTACCCGTATTGTCTCTGCAATTTCAAAATATGAAAGATCAGAGCTAGAACATCTCCGGGCGTTAAGCCGGGAATCCGCGGTCTTATACTCGCCGAATATCACGCTGGGCATTAATTTTTTAATTGAAGCCTCCAAGGTGCTTCAAAGAATTGTGCCAAACGCCGACATTGAGATTATTGAGGAGCATTTCAAGCAAAAAAAGGATGTCTCCGGCACGGCGATCAGAATTGCCGAAGATTTGGGCTTGGATAAGGAAAAACACCTCAACTCCATCCGTGTCGGCGGTATTATCGGTAAACACGAGGTTGTGTTTGGCCTGCCCAATCAGACCATCCGCATCATTCACGAGTCGCTGAGCCGCTCCGCCTTCGGCCAGGGGGCCATCTATGCGGCAAAGTGGATTATGGGCAAAAGAAGCGGCCTGTACAGCATGGAGCAAGCGTTGGCCCTCTCAATGGGTGGGAGCGGCTATCTGCCAGCCGATGCCGATTGATATTGCAGGTCCCGGCACATAGGTGGCGAGGCGGTACCTTTTTAGGTACCGCCTCGTTTTTTGTCGCGTAATTGTGAATTTACCAAAAACATGTTAAGATAGAATAGAATGGGTCGATTAAGAATTTATGATAGTTATAGCAATAGCCAACGATGCGAAATATAATTTCAGGTGGTAACAACATGAGCAAAGCATCTGTTTTTAAACGAATAGTCTCCTCTGTTCTGGCAGCAGGCATGGCGATTGGCGGCATAACCGCCGGTGGTCTGGTGGCTGCGGCCGACCAGTACTATATCCGCTTTTATGACCCGGTAACCAAGGTGACCAGCACGAACCAAACGTTGGTGGAGGGCAGCCCCATCACAATACAGGCCAAGCTGCCGGATAGCTACGACTTCTCGATGACGCCGTTTGCTGTGCGCAAAACCATCGGCGGCGTCTCCACGCCCATTGAAAACATTTCAACTGTTTTTCAGATTGTCACCAACACCAACGGTAGCAACTACAGCTTGACGCCAAAGGAGCTCCCCACAGGGGAAGCCTCGGCGGAATTTACGCTCGAGGCGCTATACACCGCTAATATTATCGACGGCGCCGTGGCCATTGCCTCTCCGCCGCCCGACTCGCGGAATTTTGCGGTCAGCGCCGTGTCGGACGCCTCTATTCCGATTACGGCCGATAGCACGCTGCGCTTTAAGGTCAGCAAATCTCAGAACCCCGGCGACACGACCCTCTCGTTTGGCGAGGTAACTTCTGCGACCGGCTATTTCGGGGGAAAATATGACGGCGAGCCTGTTTCGGCCAATGCCATCACCACCGATAAGAGCGGACGGTATATCCCCGTTGTTATCTACCCCAAACCTACGAGCCCCGACCCCCGAACCTTGAAGTTCAAGATTTATCTGACTGGCATTCCGACCGATTATCTATTTTTGGAGGACACGGAATTCCGCGTTTCCTTTACCCGCCAGACAATATCACCGTTAATCACGAGTGTCATCACCCGCGAAAAGGCGGTGGATGATACCCGCGATAGCGTACTGCAAAGCCCGACGACAACCGGCGCAACCACCACCGGCGAGGCCTACATACAGTTGACGAGCGGCGAGACGCTGCAAAGCATTCAAAACAGCTTTATTGTCCTTTCGCAGGTGCACCGCTATAACATCGACGTCAATCTCGAATGGGAATGGAAGCCGGACAATGCGCTCTTTAAGGACGATTTAAAGGTGCAGCGTACCAATGACCCTAAAAAGCAGGCCATCACCATCGTGCAGCGCCGCGAGCAGGATACCACCGGCAACCTGCTGGTCACCGCCGTTTACAACTACACCGATAGCAGCGGTGAGACCCACAGCGTCAAATCCACTCCGGCGGGCGCCATCCCCATCATGATCTACGGCACCGGTAAACCGCCGACGTTTATGCCATCTGAAAAATATACCGGCAGCCAGACCGGCCCCGATAAGATCGAGCCGCTGACCGCCTTCCCCCAGACGATGACCATGGACGTCTATTCCGGCAAGCCTGCCTATGCCGCAGGTGGCAGCGCGCCAACCGACCCCTATAAGCTGACAGCCACCATGTTTTTCGGCGATGGACGCGGCAGAGCCTCAAAGGCGGTTATCAAACAGAACAGCAGCGTCGGCGAGCTGGCGATATATATTGATGGGTCGCCGATCGCCTACACCTACGGAACCGATATCTTAAATATCGGCAACTATAAATCGCTTGAAATCGTGGCAAAAAAGCCTGAGCAGGTCAATCTTCAGGTGCTTTTTTATAACGCAAAAAATGAGCTGATGTCCAACTATACCGTTACGCAGAATTTTTATATCAATAACACCACCCCGAGCGCCGACGGCACATTGGCAAGTCTGGGGCTAAAGGGCTTTCCGACCAACGAAAAGCAGGCGATTTTCAACAAAGTCTATCAAAACGGCATGATCCCCTTTGGCTTCGTGCCGGGGACCAATTCCTACACCATTCCGCTGCCTAACGCCGTTGGGGAGGTTACGCTGACGCCCAGACTTACGGTCGGCACCGGCGCCTCCACCGACATTGCCTTTTCGTCGCAGGCATCCCCCGTCACGTCCGGCTCAGCCTCGGAGAAGATTGCCCTCCAGCCCGAGATTCCCGTCACGGTGCGCATCACTGTCACCGCGCAGGACGGCAGCACCAACGCCTATACGTTGACGCTGCTGCGCGAGGCGCCGAGCACCGACGCGACGCTCTCGGCGTTTGAGGCCTATAAGACGACCGACGTCAACACCAACCTCATCTCCGGCTTCGCCCCAAACAAATACACCTACGCCATCACCGTGCCCTACTCCACAACCGAGCTCGATGTCCTCGCGGAACCAAACAGCCCGTGGGTCACGATGAACGGCAACAGCGCGATCACCTGGAGCGGACCGGTCAAAGCCTTGTCGCTGGCCGAGCGTATTTTAAAATATTTTACTAAGGAACAGACCAGCACAACCTTTACACTCAATCGCCCGCAGGCAATTAACGGCGTGTTCGCGCCCAGCGCCCTGACCACCATCACCGCTTCGGTAACGGCGGAGGACGGCACTACCGTGTCAACCTATACGCTCAATGTCACCTGCCTTGCGCCGAGCACCAACACCAACCTCAAAACCCTCTCGGTGGCCGGAAAGACCGGCACCGTCTATCCGTTTGAATACGGTATCACCTTCTCGCCCGACCTGAAGGATTATCTGGTCTACATCCCCTATTCGACCGATACGCTGACGCTGACGGCACAGGCTGAGGATACCGTCACCTCGCTGGCATTGGCGCTCGATGCCGGGCCCTACAGCTATACCCGCATCCCCAGTACCTATAACCCGAGTATCCCGACCGTTTTTACGATTAAAAATATGGCCCCGGTGCCCTTCCCGGGCGATAACGACCCCAACCTGACGCCATTTACATTCGCGCTCGCCGTTACAGCCGAGAGCGAAAACGTCACCGATCCGCCCTATACCATCGAGCTGCAGCGCAACGAGCCCAGCGAGGATACCCGGCTCAAATCGCTTGGCGTCACCGATCAGGACGGCAAGGCCGTTGAAAAGTTCTCGTTTAATCCCGAGCAGCTGGAATATCAGTTTACCGTCCCCTATCTGACCGAAAAGCTGATTCTCACACCCGTTGCCAACGATGCGCTCAGCGGCGTCACGGTCGACGGCAGCGCCATTTCGGTTTCGCGCCCCAGCTACACCACTAAAACACTGCCGGCCGGCACTTCACAGACCGTCACGGTGGTAGTTACGGCCGAGAACTTTTCAACCAGAACCTATACCTTAAAGGTCACGCGCGAAAAGCCCTCCACCGAGTCGCGCCTCTCGGCGTTAAAGGTCGACGCGTTGACGCTCAAGCCCAAGTTCAACCCCAACACCTTAAAGTATACCCTCACGATTCCCGAGGGGACGTCGGGCATGACGGTGACACCGACCGCCGTCAGCCAATTTGCCACCATCACGGTCGACAGCGTCGCGGTCAAGAGCGGCACCGCCTCGCAAAAGATTACCCCAACCGACGCCACCTCAAAGGTCTATATCGTGGTCACGGCGCAGGACGGCAAAACCCAAAGCACCTATATTCTCACCGTCACTGACGAGAACCTTATTGAAAAAAGCAGCAACGCCGACCTTTACAGCCTGAACTTTGTCACCGCTGCCCTTTCGCCGCGCTTTAAGCCCGCGATTGAAGACTACGAGGTCTATGTCAAGGATGACGTTTATTCGGTTGATATCATCCCCAAGCCGGCCAACCGGTACGCCACCGTGACCGTCTATAACGGCAGCCGCGAGATCGGCGACTACGACGGCAACTACTCCGCCTCGCTGCTTGAGGATGAGACCGAATTCACCGTCAAGGTCGTCTCGCAGGACAAGACCGTCACCAAGGAGTATGTCGCGACGGTTTACCGTGGAGATGAGGACAAGCAGGGCATCTACAAGCCCATTACGGTCGAGGACGTCAATTTTGAGGAAGAGGACCCGATCCGCATTGATATTACAAAATATCCGATTATCATGGCGGAGGTTTTCAACAGGCTCAAGACCGATTATCCGCAAAAGAGCATCCTTTTTGAGGGCAACGATTATACGCTGAGCATTAAGGGCTCGGATATGAAATCGCTGATTCCCAACACCGAGAAGTATGATCTGTCAATCACCTTTACGCCGCCCGACGAGGAGGATATCTGGGAGACCATCACCGACCTTGACTCGGACAACGACCGGCTTGACCCGGTCTATATCCACTTTAACCACCACGGTAGCCTACCTGCGCCGATGAAGTTTACGATCAGCCTCGGCTCGGCCTACCGCAACCGCACGCTTTATTGGAACTACTATAATCAGGAGCGCGACCGCATAGACTACTATGGTTATGTCGTCAGCAACGCCAAGGGCACCTTCTCGCTGCCCATCACCCATATGAGCACCTATATTGTCACCGAGAAGAAGATCGCCGATGCTGAGAACAAGGTGGGCGCGCTCAACGGCTATTATACCGAGGGCAAATTAAATCCCAATACCGGCAGCGAGGTGTAGCGCCATGAAAATCTTGCTTTCTATTCTGGCGGCGGCGCTCGTGTTTGTCGCCGGTTTCGGCGGATATTACGCCTACCGGCGGGCCAGCGAAGCCGCGCTGAATCTGCCAGCGCAGGAGGGCGCCACGTCAAAGAGCGCCCCCTCAAGCGGCAAGGGCAGCGTTATGATGGGGTCAATTCAAAAGCCTGGCAGCACCTTTGCGGTGCCCGACGCGCTTGCCGCCGCCATCAAGGTCAACCGGGACACGGTCGCCTGGCTCGAGGTGCCGGGCGCCGAGGTCAGCGACAGCGTCCTGCAATATCTTGACAACCTCTATTACGAGCGTCGAGACGAGCGCAAAAACTACAACATTTACGGCTGCTATTTTATGGACTATGAATGCCCCGTCTCAACACGCGAGATACTGGCGCCCAATACGGTCATCTACGGCCACAGCGCGCCGAACGACGATCGCGACGGCAAACGCTTCTCAAAGCTGTTTCGCTACACCGACCCCCAGGTGGCCGCCGCCAACCCGTGCATCACGCTGACCACCGAGGACGAGCGCATGCTTTGGCAGATTTTCGCGGTCTTTTACACCGATACCCGCTTTGACTATATCCAAGTGCATATCTCGGGCAACCGGATGAAAGAGATTGCCGACCGCGCCAAATCGCTTTCGATCTCCGACTACGGCATTGACATCACGCCCGAGGACAAAATTCTGACGCTCTCGACCTGCTCCGACCGCGACGGCAGCGACGGCACCCATCGCTTTGTCATCATGGCGCGCCTGATGCCCGAAGCGGCGCTTGAGCTTGAGCGAGCCGATTTTGTCGAAAAATTAAAATAGCAGTTGCATTCTGCCGCAACTGCTTATATACTAGAAATGATACCAGAATAAGACAAAAGCAGGACAGGAGGTGTAGGGGTTGATACTCGACAGGATGGTCAATCAGACGATGGAAGGCGGCATGGATGTCCTTTGGATGAAGATGCGCGCACACGCCGACAATATCGCCAACTACAGCACCCCGGACTATAAAGCAAAAAAGGTCGATTTTCACGAAATCTTTGAATCCGTTTCAGAGAACAAATCGGGCAAGATGGTGCTGCGCGCTACCGTTTCGACCGATGAGGATACCGAGGCCCGTATAGACGGCAATAACGTCAACATGGAATATGAGCAGCTCGAGCTTTGGAAGGCGCAGGCGCAGTATGCCGCGCTGACCCAAAAGATTAACAGCGACTACTCCAATCTGCGCACCGTTATTAATACCCTGAGTAAATAACCGGCTTTAAGCCCGGCCGGAAAGGATTGACCTTATGTCCTCTTTTTTAAGTTCACTGAACATTGCCGGTTCGGCCTTGACCGCCGAGCGTTTTCGTTTGGATATTGTGTCGCAGAACCTGGCGAACATCGACACCACCATGACCGAGGAAGGAACCCCCTACCGCCGCAAGCAGGTCGTCTTTGAAGAACGACCGCTGAATTTTAAAGCCGCGTTGAAAAATGAGCGCCACAAATTAGGCGGGGGCGTCAAGGTGACGCAGGTGGTTGAAAGCCAAGAAGATTTCATACCGGTTTATGACCCAGAGCATCCGCACGCCGACGAGAACGGCTATGTGATGAAGCCCAACGTTGATCGCGCCGAGGAAACCGTCGATTTAATGGCTGCGTCAACCGCCTACAACGCCAATCTAACGGCACTCAACATTGTTAAAGCCATGACTATGAAAGCCCTTGAACTGGGCAGATAAGCAAAGAACCCTCCCGTAGCCAAACAGGCCTGCGGGAGGGTTGTTGATTTTCAATCCGTCAATGAACGCTTATATGTTTTATACAATTTCGTGACCCTTTACATGCCCGAAAATATAACTTAGATTTAAATGTAAATTATTATCATTTTCCTTAAAAACGGTTATAATTTAAGATTATATTAGCAAAATTGTTAAAAATTAGTGACCATTTTGTATAAATCCCCTTGACGTTCTAGTCATAAACCGAGTATAATAGGTTTATGTATCTGGCGTTTATTTTGTCATTTTTTATCTAATACAGTTACATTTGCCCCAATTCTGTCAAATATTCCGTTTTAAAATATTGGGATTTTCTGTAATATTATAGATCTCTTGACAGAATAACCGCTTTTTTACTACAATTATTTGGATATGCCCGCCGGGCGTCGCCCCGGCTCCTCATTAAAGGCGCTGCTGCGCGTTGCGTCAGCCGCCGCGGAGGATATCTATGCCAAGAAAGGTTTGGTGGTAACGATGTTCATTATCCCCATCGGCGAATTACAGCCCCTGATTCCTGTTACAGAAAGCAGCAAGCCCGCCGGGCAAGCCAGCCCGGGGAGCAGCTTTGAGCGCGTTCTCAAAAACGCGATACAAAACCTAGACGATCTCCAGAGCACCGCCGACAAAGATGCCATTGACCTTGCGCTCGGCCGCACCGATGATTTACATAGCGTTCAGATCAACACCATGAAGGCCACCGCCGCGCTTGAACTGACCGCAGGCATCACCTCTAAGGTTCTTTCTGCTTATCAGCAAATTATCAATATGCAGCTTTAGGGGCTGCCGACAATCTGGCGCTTTGCTTTATGCGCGCGGTTTTCAAATATGTTATAAGATGCTGGAGATAAAATGGCTGAACAAATAAAAAGGGCGTTAGCGTCCATCAAAGAATATTGGGTGCAGCTAGCGCCCGCCCGCAAAAAATTATTTGCTATTATTGCCGGTGTCCTGTTGGCTTTTGCCGTAGGTATAACCGTTTTTTTAAATTTTAACGGCGGCATCTACGTTCGTCTTTATGAGAATATGGCAAGCGCCGAGAGCACAGAGGTTTATAATGCGCTTTTAAGCCTCAATATTCCCGCACGCATGGCAAATGGCGAGGTGGAGATTCCCCGTGAGAGCAAAGAATATGCCAAAGCCCAGCTTGCCATGCAGAACATTCCTAAGACCACGCTGTCCTATGACATTTTCAACGGCGCCGGCGGTCTGACCACCACCGATTTTGAAAAGCGCCAGCTTTTGGTGCAGCAGCTTCAGAACCGCCTTCAAGATACCATCCGCCAATATGAGGGCATTAAAAATGCTTATGTCACCTTGAGCATCGCTCAGGAAAGCAACCGCGTTTGGGAAACCACCACCTCCCGCAGTACCGGCAGCGTTTCAGTCGTTTTACAGCCGGGGTACTCCCTCTCGCGCGATCAGGTGTCGGGCATTAAATACCTTGTTGCCTCAAGCGTCGGCAGCACTATGACGGCCGGCGACGTCAAGGTGATCGACGCCGCCACCTCGATCAGCCTGAAATCCCGCGAGGACGCGGATATGAGCAGTGCGGATATAGGCCTTGAGCGCCTCGGCTTTGAAGAGCGCATTGAGAGCCGCCTTGTAGAAAAGGCGCTCAATGTGCTGACCATCGCCTATGCGCCCGAGGATATTCGTGTTTCTGCCACCGTTGCGCTCGACTATAACAAAATGTTGACCGAGAGCAAGCAGTACAGCCCCTCCTCCGATTCGAGAAACAACTCGGGCGTGCTCAGCCATGAGGAGCAGTCGCATGTCAGCGACGGCTCGGGTATTACGGGCGGCGTGGTTGGCGAAGAAAACAACACCGACACCCCTGTCTACGTCGACCAGAACAACGACGGCACCATCGATTACATCAACAGCACCAGCAGCCGCGATTATGCGGTCAGCTATATCACCCAACAGATAGAAAAGGATCAGGCCGAGCTGATCAGCGCCTCGTTGGCCATTACGATCAAGGGCGAAGTCGACGACCTGACCCGCAGTTCAATCATCGAGAACGTCTCTAAGGCGACCAACATTCAAGAAGCGAATATTTCGGTGCAAAACTTTGTGGTGGATGCCGGTCATGTCACGACCGACGCCAAGCCTTCGCCCGGTCTGCTGGACGATCCGCTGATTGTGATCATTCTCGCCGCCGCAGGTTTACTGCTGCTGATTATACTTATTGTCATTATTATTCTCAGCGGGCGCAGAAAGAAGAAGCGCAGAAAGGGTGCGGACGGTTCTGACAAAGCAACGCCCGAGCCCATCGGCCTTGATCTTCAGCGCGATTTAGAAGCCCGCAAGCGCATGCTGCTTGAAGGGGCGGAGCTTTCTAAGCAGGAAAACGCCATTACCGACGAGATGAAAAATTTCGCGCGCGACAACCCCGAAATCACCGCCAATATCCTTCGAACCTGGTTAAAGGAGGATGATGACTGATGGCGCAAGAATACAGCAATCTTCAAAAGGCCGCCGCTGTCATGATCGCACTGGGCTCGCGCGAAGCGGCGGAGGTCTATAAGCACCTGCGCGAGGATGAAATAGAGCAGCTCACCGTTGAGATCGCTAAAATCAGCCGGTTGCCCAGCGACGAGATGAAGGCCATTGTAGACGATTTCTACGGTCTGTGCCTCGCGCAAAAGGTCATTGCCGAGGGCGGACTTGAGTTTGCCCGCGACGTGCTTGAAAAAGCCTTCGGCACCCAGCAGGCCGTCTCCTATATGGAACGCGTCACCAAGTCGCTTAAAACCAAATCCTTCGATTTCATCCGAAAGGCCGATTATAAGAGCCTTTTGAATATTCTGCAAAACGAACACCCGCAAACCATTGCGCTGATCCTCTCTTACGCGCGGGCTGAGCAGGCCTCCCAGGTTATCTCCGAGCTTTCGCCCGACCTGCGCATCGAGGTGATCGAGCGCATCGCAAAGCTCGACCGCGCCTCGCCCGAGATGATCAGCATTGTCGAAAAGATTCTGGCCAAAAAATTCGGCTCAATCATTTCGGTCGATCTTATGGAGCTGGGCGGCATCAACCACGTGGCCGACATTATGAACAACGTCGACCGCGGCACCGAGAAGCAGATCTTCGACGAACTGGGCCT
>DALYYK010000002.1:16312-39527 GCA_031983305.1 Candidatus Fimivivens sp.
GGAGCTGGCCGACAACGTGCGCAAGCTGATGTTCGTCTTCGAGGATATCGTCTTCCTCGACGACATGTCGATACAGCGCTTCTTGCGCGATGTCGATTCCAAGGATCTGGCCGTTGCGCTCAAGGGCACCAACGCCGAGGTCTCGGCCGTTATCTTCAACAACATGTCCAAGCGTATGCAGGAGAGCATCGCCAGCGATATCGAGTTCCTTCATAATGTACGTATGCGTGACGTTGAGGCTGCCCAGCAGCGCATCGTTGATGCGATACGCAAGCTTGAGGAGGAGGGCGAGCTAGTTATTTCCAAGGGCGGAAAGGATGACGTGATTGCGTAGAATTTATAAACCCGGCCACGTAACCACTTCAGAAAAGTTTTTTCTGCTCGGGGACGCTGCCGATCATCTCTGCACCGCAGAAAATGACGACGGTGTCTGGTCCGACCTTGCCGAGGCGGACGACGATGCCGCGCAGGACTTGGCAGATCAGAATATGGTCCCCGCAGAATCCGAAGACGCCCCGCCGCCCCGGCCTGCGTCTAGGCGCCCTGCTCACAGCACCGTGCAAGAGATAGCCCAGCTTGAGCAGCTGCGGGATCAGATGATCGCGCAGGCCACATCCGAGGCCGCCCGGCTGCTTCAAGAAGCACATATGAAAGCACAGGCTGAGTATCATGAGACGCTTGCCCGCGCCGCTGAGCAGATCGAGCGTGACCGTCAGACCGCCCGCGAAGAGGGCCGACAGCAGGCTTTTGCCCAGACCACACAGGATATTGTCGGCTGCATCCGCGGCATTGAGCAAACTTTGGCCCGTTTAGAAAGTGCTCAGGCCGGCTTCATCACCGGCTATGAGCAGGATCTGAAATGGATGGCCCTTGAAATAGCTCAGAAAATTCTTGTGGATACCATCTCCGCCGACGACACGCGTCTCGTCCCGCTCGTGATGGCCGCCGTCCACTCGGCCGGCAACGCGCCCTGGATGACGGTGGAAATCTCAGAACGTATGACAGGGCTTTTAACACAGCTTCAGCATAAGATCAGCAGCTTTTCAGACACGGGCCGAATTAATCTCCGGCTGGTCGACGCTCCGCCTGACACCTGCATTGTCGAAACGCCCGACAGGGTCTTTGACGCCTCGATCAAGCAGCAGATCGAAAACCTCAAGGGTTATTTCGCTGCCGAGCAGGGGTGATGCCATGAACAGAGCCTATTACAAAAACCTGCTGAGAATCAGCGACCTCTACACCCAAATGGGTAAGATTGATAAAATCATCGGCATGACCGTCGAGGCCACCGGCATCACCTGTAGCATGGGCGACGTCTGCCAGATCGTCATCGACAAGACCGGCAAGCGGGTCACCGCCGAGGTGGTCGGCTTTAAAGAAAACCGGGTGCTGCTCATGCCCTATTCCGATACCGAGGGCATTCGTCAGGGCAGCCGCGTACTGAACACCGGCGAAAAGCTGATGCTCAAGGTCAGCGACCAGCTCATCGGCCGCACCGTCAATGCCCTCGGGCAGCCGATCGACGGCGGCCCCCCGATTGAGGGCGGTGTCCCCTGCTTAATTGGCGGCGTGCCGTCAAACCCCATGCAGCGCCCCCGCATCGACACCCCAATTGAGATGGGCGTGCGGGTCATAGACGGCTGCCTGACCATCGGCAAGGGACAGAGAATGGGCATCTTCGCCGGAAGCGGCGTCGGCAAGAGCACGCTGATGGGCATGCTGGCGCGCAACGTCAAGGCCGACGTCAATGTCATTGCGCTGGTCGGCGAACGCGGGCGCGAAGTGGTGGAATTCCTCAACCGCGACCTTGGCCCCGAGGGGCAGACGCGTTCGGTTATCGTCGTCGCCACCAGCGACCAACCCGCGATGCAACGCAGCAAATGCGCGCTCTCGGCCACCGCCATCGCCGAGTACTTCTGCCGTCAAGGCAAAGATGTGCTTCTGATGATGGACTCCCTCACCCGCTTTTGCATGGCTCAGCGCGAGATCGGCCTCTCGGTCGGCGAGCTGTTGGTGGCGGGAGGCTATACCCCTTCGATCTACGCCGCGCTGCCAAAGCTCTTGGAGCGTGCCGGAAGCTTTGAGCGAGGCTCGATCACCGGCATCTACACCGTGCTTGTTGAGGCTGACGACACCAACGAGCCGATTGCCGATACCGTTCGCGGCATCATCGACGGGCATATTATTCTCTCGCGCAAAATCGCTGCCAAAAACCACTACCCGGCCATCGACCTGCTCAACAGCGTCAGCCGCCTGATGAACGATATCTCTGAAAAAGGGCAGGTTCAGGCCGCTTCAAGACTGCGAAACATGATGGCTGTGTATGAAAATAACATCGACCTGATTTCTATCGGCGCCTATAAGCACGGCTCCAACCGAGAGCTGGATGACGCGCTGGCGCATATCGACGCCATCAACGGCTTTTTGCAGCAGTCTGTCGACGAGAAGGTGCCGTTTGACGACACGGTCAAGGCGCTGTGCAGCATTGTGCAGTAGGTTATTCAAAAGAAGGAGGACGCGCGATGAAGAAGTTTTCATTTCCGCTCGAGAGCGTACTGCGCTATAAGGGCTCGCTGCTCGATGAAGAGAAAAATAAGCTGAACATTCTGCGCGCCGAGCTCCTCCGCATCGAGGAAGAGATTGAGGAAAACCTGCGCCAGCTGCTCGCGCGCGATCAGGAGCTTAAGGCTCTGGCTCAAAAGGGCTGCGGTATTGCGGCACTGCGCTGCATCAGCTTTGAGATCGACAACACCCGTCAGCTGCTCGAGGCGCTCAAAGCCAGCCGTACGAAGCAGGCGCAGTTGGTAGAAAAACAGCTTGCCGTCGTTGTTGAGGTCAAACAGTCGGTTTCGGGCATGGAGCGCTTAAAAGAAAAGCATCTTGAAAGCTACCGCGAAGCTCAACTCAAAGAGGACGCGCTTACCATTGGTGAACTGGTCAGCACCAGCTATGTCCGTGCCGGCCTTTCATAATAAATTTGCATACTCAATCGATATGGAAGGAGGTGAAACAAATGAATAACGTATCAATGCGAACCCCACAGGTCGCCACGCAGCTTACCGCAGCCCAGACCCTCGCCCAGCAAGACGCACCGGTCAGCGTTAATGAAGCCGGTTCGAGCTTTATGCAGCTGCTATCCGCCGTTTTAGGCACCGGCGCAGAGGCGGTTTTGGCGGATCAGCTTAAAAAGGACGCGGAATTGCTTGGCGCTCAGATAAGTGCTGACATGATGGCGATCAACCCGCTGCTTATGATGATGCTGTCCGGGCAGGCCGGATCAGACGCCCATCAGCAAGCAGTTGCGCTCGATCTGCTCAGTCAATCCCCGTCGCCCGCTCTTGCCGCAGATGCCGCGCTTTCAGCCGAGCTGCTTGCGCAATTGCAGGATGTAACCGGCGCAGTCCCGACACCCCCGGCTGTTGGCGGCGATAATTTAGAACGCTTTGCAACGGCGCTTGACGCCTTGACCAGCGATGGCGGCGTGAGCGCAGAGCTGATGGCGACGGCCCAGGCCGGCTCGGGCTCAGGCGGCACTTTAGCGCTACAGGGTCAGTCACAGTTTGAGCGTGCGGTCAATCAGGCGCATCAGTTGATCAAGGAAGCGTCTCCTACAGACAGCGGCGGCGACGCGCTCGACCTCGAGGCCTTACAAAAAAAGGTGGACTCCGGCGCTTTCTTACAGCACTTAACCGGCGCGGTCAGAACCGACACGCCTGTGGCCGCCTCCGAAACGAGCAGCACCCCCAGCGCGCAGGAGATTTTCTCTCAACTTCAAACCGCAGTAACCCGGCATGCCGCAGATGGCGAGACCGACTTCACCATCAAGCTGCGGCCCGAGGGCCTTGGCGAAATTACCGTCAAGCTTTTGGAGGCGGGCGGAAAAGTGACGCTGAGTCTTGCGGCCTCCGACATCAATGTGCAGCGCCTTTTGGGCAGCGAACTGAACAATCTGCGCGATATCATGCGCCCCTATAATGTCGAGGTCTCACAGGTCGCTCAGACCAACGAAGCACAGGGCATGAACATGCAGCAGCAGTTTTCTCAACAGTTCTCGCAGCACCGCTTTACCGGGCAGCAGCAGAACCCCGCGTTCGCCTACGACCCCGATTACGGCGAGAGTGCCCGAACCCACGAACCGGCGCAGCCGGCCGTTTTGCCCGACGCAATGCTAGACGCCTACATTTAGTCAGAAGGAGGACGTATCTTTGAGCAACAGTGTAAGCGACCTATACGGTGTCAATTCTTCCAGGACGGTCAACGCCGTGTATGAGAACAACAAATCCTCCGATCTTGGCCTTGAGGACTTTTTTTCACTGATGATCGCCGAGCTTAAAAATCAGGATTTTACCAACCCGATGGACAGCTCGCAGTATGTGGCCCAGCTGGCGCAGTTTGCGACCATGCAGCAGATGCAGGATCTCGCGTACTACTCCAAGACCAACTATGTCATGGGGCTGGTCGGCAAGGATGTCACCGTTGCAAGTCTCGCTTTGGGCGGCAAGGTCAATTCCCAGTCCGGCACGGTTGAAAAAATTACCCTTTCGGGCAAGGACTATGAAATTTATGTCAATGGAACCCCTTATACGCTTAGCCAGATCATGACGGTCAACGCCCCGAAGGTCACAGCCAAACAGGAAATGGACACCGTCTCGAATATGACGCCCTATCTGCTAAAGCGCACCGCCACCAGTGCGGAAATTGCCTGGAACGCACCCAAATCCGAGGATGAATCACAGTATTATTACAGCGTTTATTACTCGGAGGATGAGGCGTTTGATTCGGTCGCGCAGATCAAGCAGGGCACGCTGATCGCCAGCGTTAAGGGCGGCGAGGATCTGCTTGAGGCTTCCTTAACCGATCTTGAACCGGACACCACCTATTATGTCAATGTCGTTATCAGCACCTCTGACGGGGGCGAGGCGGCTTATCAAAAGCTGATCTTTACCACCAAGGAGTCTTAAGGACGATAACGGGTACGCCATGGAGGGCAAAATCGTGGATAATCTAACTCTTGGCAGACTGTCCCTTCCCATTACGACGGGAACCGCGCAACCTTACCGCTCCGACGCCACAGCGGCCGCATCCGCCGCGCCCACCCAATCGGACAGCCCCTCTTTTCAGGCGCTGTTGCAGCAGCAATTGCAGCAGAACGCGGGGGTGGAATTTTCAAAGCACGCGGTATCACGCGTAACACAACGCAATATTGAGCTGACCGACAGCAGCCTTGAACGGCTGAATCAGGGCGTCAAAATCGCGCAGGAAAAGGGACTTGATTCCGCATTGATCTTAATTGATCGCACCGCTTTCATCGTCAGCGCCCAGAACAACAAGGTTATTACAACCGTAGGCGAGGGCGATCTGACCGGGAACGTATTCACCAACATCGACGGTACCGTGATTATATAAAGCCGGACCTTTTTGGAAGCTTTCGCAGTCCCGATTGACCTGACGGACTGCATCACACGGAACCGCCCCCGAAAAGGAGCAAAGATTTATGAACAGATCTCTCTACTCCGGCGTCTCTGGCTTAAAAGCACACCAGACACGCATGGACGTTATCGGCAATAACATCTCCAACGTCAATACCTACGGCTTTAAAGCGAGCCGCGTCACCTTTAGAGATGTCTACTACCAGACGGTCAGCGCGGGCAGCGCAGGCTCTTCGACTTCCGGCGGCACCAACCCGGGCGCTATCGGCTACGGCACGCAGGTCGGCTCGGTCGACCTGTTGATGGGACAATCCTCCTTCACCATGACCGACAGCACCATGGATCTGGCTATCGACGGCGAGGGCTTTTTTCAGGTGCAGGATGCCGACGGCAACAAATATTACACCCGCGCCGGCGCGCTCACCTTTGACTCGGCCGGCAACCTCGTCGACTCGCAGGGCAATTTTGTGTTGGGCGTCTCGGGTAACCCGCTGGGCAAATCGCCCGGCAGCAACCTGATTCAGCTAAGCCTGCCCTCGGTCACGCCGTCGACCTCTTCTGTCTCCACCAGCATTAACGATGTCAAATACACCCTCTCAACCTCTAATTACACCTCGGCGGGCAATATCTCAATGCAGCTTATTCAGGGCTCGGGCATGACCGACGGCACGAGAGCCGTTGCTCAGGTTGGTACCAACGGCATTGTTGTGACGCTAAACGCCGGCGAGAACTTTTCGTCGCTTGACGATCTGAACACCGCGATCAACGACGCGATCGACGCCTATATGCAGGAAACGACCGGCGCCAGCCACCCGGCCGGAAAATTCACCATCAAGATGGATCCCGCCGACAAATGGCCCGCGGGCGGCCTGAAAGGCGAGGAAATCTGCTCGACCGACTTTACGCTGCAATCGGGCAAGGCGACCGCCTGGCCGGGCGCTACCATCGGCGGAGGCTTTTCGCCGACCGGTACTACCGGCAGCGCCTTTGGTGCTGACTTTGACGATGCGACAACCACCAATCCGCTTGAAAGTTTTACTATTAATTATAACAATACCTCCAAGACCGTGACGGTCTCAATGGATATTGACGGTGTAACCTACACCGGCACCATAGACCCTACCAAAACCGAGGCCGGCACCATGCGGCTGACGAATTCCGACACCAGCGCAAACCCCAATGATTACATCGTCGTAAATCGTCCCAGCTATAAGACCATTGTCGACACTTTAAAAAAGGATCCGTCTGCGCCTCTCGATACTGACGGCAACCTTAACAATGATTTTGATTTCGACGCGCTTACCGCCGCAGGCGTGGCAAACCCCGAAAACACCACCTTCACCGCCGCATCACCCAGCAAGGCGCTCGGCCTCTCAGGCAGCAAGCTGGTGCTCTCGGGCGGTACCGAGGGCGGCGCGCAGGGCATTGAGAGCCTGACCGGCATCGCCGTCAGCGCCGACGGCACCATCATCGCCACCCACGGTCAGCTTGGAGAGGTGGTCGTCGGCCAGATCAACCTTGTCACCTTCGGCAACCCTGAGGGTCTGGTCCAGTCGAGCGGCACTTATTTCACTACCTCGGCCAACAGCGGCCAGATGAGCTATTGCCAGCCCGGCACCGGCGGCTCGGGCGGTCTTGTTTCCGGCTCGCTGGAGCTTTCAAACGTCGACCTTTCAAAGGAATTTTCCGACATGATTACGACTCAGCGCGGCTACCAGGCCTGCTCGCGTCTGATCACCGTTTCGGACCAGATGCTTGAGGAGCTTGTCAACTTAAAACGTTAAACGACATTTGCGGCAGCCCTGGGGCTGCTGCCACAGGCGATAAATCCGTTTGCCGCTTGTGGCAGCAGACCCAATTAGATTAATTAAGGAGAATCTTTTGATGATCATGCTCACGAAACTCAATGGCGTTGAGTTTGTTCTCAACTGCGACCACATCGAAACGATTCAGGAAAGTCCCGATACCACGATACACCTCACCAACGGTAAAATATATATCGTTCGTGAAAGCATGCGGCAGATTGTGGAACTGACCACCAATTACCGCAGAAATATCTTCAGCAAGTTATATAATAACCGAGGTGATTTTGGTGGCTAAAGAAAAATCGGCAAAGCAGCGGGGCGGCAAAAGCAGCTCTTTTGACCTGCTGACGCTTGTCGGCGTTATCGGGGCCCTTTTGCTGATCTTATTTGGTATTGTGTTTGTCGAGCCCCCCAAGGAGGGTGCAGCTAACTACGAAGATGCTTTGGCCTCTTATGAGGCCACCGGCCCCTTCGCGATGAACAAATTCGGCGGCTTTATTAACTACCCGAGTATTGCGATTACCTTTGGCGGCACTATCGCCGCTTTGATGGTCTCGTTCCCTGCTTCGACCTTCAAAAGGGTGCCAAGCCATTTAAAGATCGCGTTTTTCCCGACGATCTACGATTCTCAAAGCTACATAGCCCAAATTGTCGAATTCGCTAAAGAAGCCCGCTCAAAGGGCCTTTTGTCGTTGGAAGACAAGCTTCAGGGCGCTTCTGATCCTTTTCTCAAAAGCAGCCTGATGCTTGTTGTCGACTCGGTCGAGCCTGAAAAGGTGCATGCCCTCTTAGACGCCGAGCTTGGCCATCTTGAGGACCGTCACTCACAGGCCTGCGCCTTTTATGAAAAAGGTGCGGCTTACGCGCCGGGTTTTGGTATGATCGGTACACTGATCGGTCTGGTCAACATGCTGGCCGACATGTCCGACGCGGCCGCCATCGGCCCCGCCATGGCGACAGCGCTGTTAACGACGCTTTACGGCAGTATGATGGGCAACATCTTCTTTAACCCTATTGCCAATAAGCTGCGCGTCCGCCACGATGAAGAGTATTTGTGCAAGATCTTGATCTGTGAGGGCGTTGAGGCCATTCAGGCTGGTGAGAACCCCCGCTTTATTGAAGAAAAGCTTCAAATGCTGGTCTTGCAGGAAAAGAAAAAGAGCAAAAAGGGCAAAAAGGGCCGCGACGCCGATAACGCAAGTGATTAAATTCTCGGTGTCAAACAGCATCTATCAGAAAGGAGGGGGGCACTTTGGCCAGACGAAAAAAAAGTAGCGGTGGCGGCGGTGGTGGTTATAACTGGATGGACACCTACGGCGATATGGTAACGCTGCTTTTAACCTTCTTTATCATGCTGTTCAGCATGTCGACCGTCAACGAGGAGAAGTGGGAGATTCTAGTCCGTGCCTTCGCAAGAAACCCCGATGCCGCGACCGCCCAGATTATTCTGGTGCAGGAGGGTGAAGGCGACGACATCGCGCCGGCCTTCGGTGTCTCTCCAAACCTTGGGGATCAGGTAACCGACAACGACTTGCCCACCGACCTCAATCAGCTTTATGAATATCTGAAGCGATACGTGGATCAAAACCAGATGTCGGCCTCGGTCTCCATCTCAAAAGATTCCGAAAACAATGTCTATATCCGCTTTGACAACAACATTTTTTTTGATGGCGACAGTTACGTCCTGCGCGAGGGCAGCTACCCGATTCTTGACTTTTTGGGCGATTGCCTCAAAAGTGTAGAAGATCAGATTTTTGTCACGCGCGTCAACGGTCACACCGCCGCGATTCCGGGCGCTGAGAATTACCATATCAGCGATTGGACGCTCTCAGGCGAGCGCGCCAGTCAGGTGGTCATTTATTTTGAAGAAAAAAAAGGCCTCGACCCTAAAAAGCTGATGTGCAACGGCTACGGAAAAAATTATCCGATTGAAAGCAACGACACCTCCGAGGGCCGCGCCAAAAACCGGCGCGTTGAAATTATGGTGCTCGGAAACTCGTTTGATAAAAACAACCCTGACGATCTTTATGCCATGCTTTCACATTTGGTCAACGCGGAGCTTTTCCCAGACAACAGCAGCAGCTCCGACATTATCAACTCGGATAAATCCCATTCCGAGGGCAGCGCATCTTCCCTCGCAATACCCGAGATTGAAACGCAAGCCGGTTCTGGCCCGGACGACCGGTAATCCTCTTTTGTTGGCCAGCTTTTTATTTTTTAGACAGGCGGTGAGACCAAATGCCCGAAATTCTCTCACAATCACAAATTGATGCGTTGCTCAAAGGCATGAGCAGTGGTAATATAGATGTCAAGCCCGAAACGCCTGATAAGCGGATTAAGGAGTATGATTTCTATTCGCCCAAAAAGTTTACGAAGGAGCAGCTGCGAAACGTAGACAGCATCCACGAAAACCTCTCGCGGCTGTTGTCCTCTTATTTTTCAGGCTCAATGCGCATAAACAGCGAGGTTAACCTGTTGCAGGTCGAGGAGCAGCGCTATTATGAGTTTAATAACGCCCTGCCCGACTCGGCCTTAATCGGCCTGATGGAGCTCAATCCCAGCGACAAAAACATCAACGAATTCACCATGATGATGGATACTTCTTCAAATCTGGCGTTTTTTATGATTGACCGCCTTTTGGGCGGCAGCGGCAGCGGCATGATCTTAAACCGCGACTACACTGATATTGAGCTGGGCATTATGCGCAATATTTTTCAGAAGTTTTCGGTTTATATGCAGGACGCCTGGCGCGACTATATCGACGTCAATATCGAGCTGGACACCATCGAGACCAACCCGCGGCTGATACAAATCTACGCGCCCGAAGATATCGTCGTGATCGTCTCCTTTGAGGTAAAGATGCAGGACGTGATCGGCACGCTGAATATCTGCATTCCGGCGATCGGCTTAGAAGAGCTGATGGGCAGCTTTGTTTCAAAATACTCCCGCATTTCCAAAAACCTTTCAGACGACGCCAAAAAAGAAATGGCTAGAAAAGTGATTCAAAGGGCGATATATGCCTCCGACCTTAAAATTAACGCCGTACTCGACGAGGTGCAGATGGATCTTCAGGACATTTTGCATCTTAGGGTGGACGATATTATAAAGCTCGAAAACCCCGCAAGCGGCGACATTAAAATTTTGGTTGACAGCCAGCCGTGGTTTTGTGGCAAAATGGGTATCGTGAAGGCGAACAAAGCAATAAAAATCACAAAGTCATACCCGTCCGATCCTTTGAGAATTGAGAGGAGTTAGATTCATTTTGGATAATGCAGCGAACGACACCTGCACCTGCGCAGGACTTTCTCCGATGGAAATAGATGCAATCGGAGAGGTGTTGAATATCAGCATGGGCTCGGCGGCAACGGCTGTTTCTACCATGCTCGACAAGCAGACCACCATCACAACGCCGCGCGTCAGTGTAGAACCGCTGGGGCTGGTGGAATACTCGGCGCTTGAACCGGCCTTAAGCGTTAAAATTACATATACCGAGGGCTTGAGCGGCTCTAATGTCCTAATTTTCCGCCAGCGGGACATGCAATTGATCTTAAACCAGCTCATGGGTATCGACGAGCCCCCCAGCGACGATTTTGTGCTTGACGAACTGAGCATGAGCGCTGCCTGCGAGGTCATGAACCAAATGATGGGGGCTTCCGCGACAGCCCTGGCCGAGTTTTTAGGCAAATCGATCAACATTTCGACGCCCGAGGCACGCATTATCACGCCGGACTACACCTTCGCCGACGCCATCGGCATGGATGTGAACCAACAGATCGTTTCGGTTCACTTTAACATGGACATTCAAGGCGTCATGACCTCAGAGTTTGTCAGCGCCTTGCCCTGCGATCTCGCAAAATCGATGGTGGGTGGCTTTTTCAGCGAAGCGACAGCCGAGGAGGCCCCAGCGCCAGCGCCTACACCGGTGGCTCCACCACCCGCGCCGGTTGCGCCGCCGCCACAGGTCGCGCCGTCAATAGCGGTCCCGCCGCCTGTCGCGCCGCAGCCGCCCGCAGCACCGCAGCCAGCCCCGCAAATGCCAGCGCAGGCCATGCCGATGCCGCAGCAGGTGCCGCCCGCGGCGACCGTTCCGGGTTACCCGCCCTATTATCCGCCCTACCCGCCCTATCCGCCCGCGGGGGCGCCGGGCGCCTACCCGGGGTATCCGCCACCTTATTATCCGCCTTACCCGCCCTATGCGCCGCAGCCTGAGCCCCCCGCGCCGGTTCATCATGCAAAAAGCGAGCCACAGCCGCCCGTGAAGGTACAGAATGTACAGCTGCCGCAGTTTGGCAAAAATAGTCCCTCCGGAGAGCCTGTTTTGGGCGGCAACGCCGACCTGTTGATGAATGTGCCGCTGGACGTCACGATTGAAATCGGTCAGACGCGCAGAAAGATTAAAGATATTATGGCCTTTGCGCAGGGAACCGTCATCGAGCTCGAAAAGCAGGCTGGTGCTCCGGTGGATATCGTGGTCAACGGCCAGTTGATCGCCCACGGGGACGTCGTGGTGATTGATGATAATTTTGGTGTGCGCATCACCGAGATTCTTGGTACGAGGGCGCTGCTCTCCTCTCTGGAAAAAGATTTATAAATCATTTCTTTAAAATATATCAATACATCCTGAAAGGAATTAGATTTTATGGACAAGAAAATTATGATCGTTGACGACGCCGCTTTTATGAGAATGATGATTAAGAACAGCCTCACCGGTAACGGCTATACCAACATTATTGAGGCTGGCGACGGGCAGATTGCTTTTGAGACCTATAAGACCGAGCGCCCCGACCTTGTCATCATGGACATTACGATGCCGAATATGGACGGCATCCAGTCGCTTCAGGCGATTAAAGCCTATGATCCCAACGCTATGGTCGTCATGTGCAGCGCCATGGGTCAGGAGGCGATGGTCGTCGATGCCATTCGCTTTGGCGCGCTCGACTTTATTGTCAAGCCCTTTAAGCCCGACCGGATTTTGCAGACGGTTAAAAAGATTCTTGGTTAATTTATTTTTAAAGACGGGACAGGGTGAAGGCGTGGAAAGATTAGAGGCGTTTTCGGTGTTTTTTTCGGTTTTTCTCACCTTGGCGTTTGTTT
Organism: Candidatus Fimivivens sp.; assembly: GCA_031983305.1. Taxonomy (GTDB): domain Bacteria; phylum Bacillota; class Clostridia; order Oscillospirales; family Ruminococcaceae; genus Yanshouia. The sequence continues at coordinate 28,641 of DALYYK010000002.1, forward strand.
TATTTCTGGCGTGGTTTTTGCTGCGCTGGATCGGCGGGCACGCCCCCATCCAGAGCAATTTTAAGCACATCAGAATTCTCGACCGGGTGGTGATTGACCGTGAAAAATATCTGCTGCTTGTCTCGGTTGGCGACAAAACGCTGCTCATCGCGATGAGCGCGGGCGCCGTTACAACCGTCTGTGAATTTGACGCGCAGCAGCGGACATTGTTTGAAACCGCGCCCGAGTCCGAGCAGCCCTTTGCCGCGGTGATCAAGCAAATGCTGCCCAAGAAAAACAGCCCGTCCGCCAAAGGGGGAGATCGCCTATGACCGATCGCGCCCAGTGTCTGACAACGCTTAAAAAACAACTGCTGCTTTTTGGTATCTCGCTGCTTGTGGTGCTTTTTCTGGCGCTGGTTTTGCTCAACACCACCGCGCTGGCAGCCCCCGGCGTCTCAATCGATTTTATCGCCGACGATACCGGCAACAGCGCCATGGGCGTCTTGGACCTGATGTTCCTCTTTGTCCTGATCTCGCTGATTCCCAGTATTCTGCTCATGATGACCAGCTTTACCCGCATTATCATTGTGCTGTCGTTTATGCGCAACGCGTTAGGCACACAGCAGTCGCCCCCCAACCAAGTGTTGGTAGGGCTTGCGCTGTTTTTGACGCTGTTTATTATGACGCCCACCTTTGAAGAGATTAAAACCACCGCCTACGACCCTTATAAGGCCGGAGGCTATACCATTACTGAAGCGGCCGAAGCGGCGCAGTTTCCAATAAAGCGGTTTATGCTTGAGCAGACAACGCCCAAGGCGCTCAATCTTTATCTGAGTATCTCCGGCAGTGAGATGCCGTCGGTACAGTCGGGAGAGGGGACCGAAAGCCTGACCCGCCTGAGCCTCTTTGTCATCGTGCCCGCATTCATTACCAGTGAGCTCGAACGCGCCTTTCTGATTGGCTTCCTGCTTTATCTGCCATTTTTGATTATTGATATCGTCGTCTCAAGCGTGCTGATGTCGATGGGCATGGTGATGCTGCCACCCGCCACCATTTCGCTGCCCTTTAAAATTCTGCTGTTCGTTCTGGTGGATGGCTGGAGCCTGCTGCTCGGGACGCTCGTACAGGGCTTTCGGTGATAGGTGACACCGCGTTTTCTCCGCTGCAAGCAAATATTTTATATTTGTCGCGCATAAGTTGCGCTTTACTTAACGAAATAACAGTACAACCTGTTAAAACCAATGGGGCAGGTGAACCGCTTGACGCAGAACCAAATCATGGATATTTTTACGCAGGCTCTGCTGGTATCGCTCAAGCTGTCTGCACCGCTTCTGATCACCAGCATTCTGATCGGTCTGGTGGTAGCTATCTTTCAGGCGGCCACCCAGATTCATGAGCAGACGCTGACCTTTGTGCCAAAGCTGATTATCATCGCTTTTATGCTGCTTTTTACCGGCAGTTGGATGATCAGCACCATGCTGGATTTTGTTCACTGGCTGTTTAGCCTTATCCTTCTGTTATGAGGTGCCGCCGTGACGTTACAGCTTCAGGGCCTGAATGTTTATCTGTTGGTCTTTGCCCGCATGTCAGGCTTTATATTTTTTAACCCGCTGCTGGGGCGACGAAATATTCCGTCTCAGGTTCGGGCCGGTCTGGTGCTGCTGCTTACGCTGCTGATCGCGCCGGTGCTGCAAGCGCCCGAGATCGTCCGCGACAGTGTGGACATGCTGTTTGCGCTATTCAGAGAATTATCGCTGGGCTTTATCTGCGGCTTTGTCTACCAGATATTTTACTATCTGCTGCTGTTTATCGGCGACTGGATGGACACCGAGTTTGGCATGGCGATGGCCAAGGTGTTCGATCCCGCAACCAGCATTCAGCTATCGCTGACCGGTAATCTTCTCACCATTTTATTTGCGCTTTATATCTTTTCGACCGACAGCCATCTTGTCATGATTCAGATTTTCGCGCTGTCCTTTAAGATTATTCCGCTTGGTGCGGTCAATCTTTCGCCCGAGGCTTTTCAGTTTGTGCTACAGCTTTTTATCGATACCTTTTCGCTGGTGCTGCGGCTGCTGATACCCTTCACGGTGGTGGAATTCTCATTACAGGTGGTCATGGGCATCATGATGAAGCTAGTCCCGCAAATTCATGTGTTCGTCATCAACTTTCAGCTCAAGCAGCTGCTCGGCCTCGCGACGCTGTTCCTGATGGGGCCGGTCGTTGCTTCGTTTTTAAATAACTACATCATCATTATGTTAGAAAATATCAACCGGGCGTTATTAGCCCTCGCCTGACCTTGTTTAGACGCGATTTGGGCACTGTTTCTTCAATAAAAATAGAACTATTTTTATTGCCTCCAATCCCGTTTCGTAATTTTCAGACGGATTTCGTACAAAGGGGGGATGGGAATGGCCGGCGAAAAGACCGAAAAGGCAACATCAAAGCGAAAACAGGACGAACGAAAGAAAGGTAACATTTTTAAAAGTACCGATCTGGTTACGGCGTTTTCGCTGCTCATTACCTTTTATTCACTGAAGTTATTGGGCCCATTTATTCTTCAGACAACCCAGATACTGATACGGCAGTATTTTACCGCTGCCGCGACTCAAAAAGCCATTACCGATGCGGATACACGCATCTTTTTAATAGACGCCTGCCGCGTCATAGGGCTGACCGCGCTGCCTCTGCTCTTAATCAGCGGCCTGACAGCCATTGTGTTGACAATGGCGCAAACCCGCATGCTGGTCACGACCGAGAGCATCAAGTTTAAGTTCAGCCATCTAAACCCCATCAGCGGCCTTAAAAAAATGTTCTCGCTGCGCAGCGTGGTCGAGCTTGTCAAAGCCGGAAGCAAAATTGCCATTCTACTTTATATTGTTTATAAAAAGCTCGTTGATTTTCTGCCGAAATTCCGCACTTTTGTGGATATGGAGATGACCGAGGCGCTGCGCATCTTCGGCGATTTTATCATGTCGATTGTGCTGACCGCCGGCGTCGTGTTCTTGCTGCTTGGTATTCTCGATTACGCCTATCAGTGGTGGGAATATGAAAAGAACCTGCGCATGAGCAAGCAGGAAATTAAAGAAGAATATAAGCACACCGAGGGCGACCCGCTGATTAAGGGCCGTATCCGCGAATTGCAGCGCAAGCAGGCGATGAGCCGTATGATGCAAAGCGTCCCCAAAGCGGATGTCGTCATCCGTAACCCGACCCACTACGCTGTGGCGCTGCGCTACGACCCCGACCATGACCGCGCACCGATCGTGCTTGCAAAGGGCGCCGATCTGGTGGCGCTGCGCATCGTTTCAATTGCCGAAGCGCACAAGGTGACCACGCTTGAGAATAAGCCCCTTGCGCGCGGCCTTTTTGAGGCGGTGGAGCTAGGCCGCGAGGTTCCCGAAAAATTCTACCAGCCGGTGGCCGAGGTGCTGGCCTTTGTTTACAGTCTGAAAGAGAAGGATTTGAAATAGTTGAAGAATACAAGCAATATCTTTAACAACATTGTAGCGGTATTCATTGTCGCTATTATCTTGTTGCTGATTATCCCGCTGCCTACGGCGCTGCTGGATATGATGTTTATCATAAACCTCGCTATTTCGTTTGTGATCCTGCTCACGACCATGTATATCAAGGAGCCGCTTGAATTTTCAATTTTTCCGGCGCTGCTCTTGATTACCACCGTCTTTCGCATGTCACTGACCATTTCATCCACCCGTCTGATCTTAGGCAACAACGGCTACGCCGGCAAGGTTATCGAGACCTTTGGTCAGTTTGTTATCCGCGGCAACGTTATTATTGGCCTTGTCATTTTTCTGATTATCGTCATTGTGCAGTTTATGGTCATCACCAAGGGTTCTGAGCGCGTGGCCGAGGTCGCCGCCCGCTTTACGCTTGATGCGATGCCCGGCAAGCAGATGGCCATTGACGCCGATTTAAACTCCGGCCTGATCGACGAGGCGCAGGCGCGCCACCGCCGCGACAAAATTCAGCGTGAGGCTGACTTCTTTGGTTCGATGGATGGCGCCACCAAGTTTGTGAAGGGTGACGCTATCGTTTCGATCGTCGTAACCATCATCAATCTGCTCGGCGGTATTCTCATGGGCTTTTTGAACCACGTAGGCACCTTTGGCGAGATTATGTCGATCTACTCGACCGCCACGGTCGGCGACGGCCTGATGTCCCAGATTCCCGCGCTGCTGATCAGTATGGCGACAGGTATGATCGTCACCCGCTCGGCGTCGGAATCAAACCTCAATATCGAGGTGGTCAAGCAGTTTTTGTCGCAGCCCCTCGTGCTGATTCTGTCAGGCTGCGTGATGATTTCGCTCGCATTTATCGGCTTCCCGCCGTTGCAGATTATTCTGGTGTCTGCTATACTGATAGTAACAGGTACGGTCATTTTGCGTCAGCAGAGGCTGGCGCTTGCGACCACGGCAACCGCCGCCACCACCGCCCCGACCGAGGAGGTTGCCAGCGAGGCGTCGTTCTATAAAAACATCGACAATGTCTACGGCCTGCTCAATGTCGAGCCGGTTGAGCTGGAATTTGGCTACAGCCTGATTCCGCTCGTCGATGAGGCCAGCGGCGGCAGCTTTATCGACCGTGTCGTCATGTTCCGCAAGCAGTTTGCGATCGAGATGGGCATGGTTATCCCCTCAGTGCGCTTAAAGGACAGCGGCCAATTAAACCCCAACCAATACAGCATCAAATTTAAGGGCGAGCGCATCGCCATAGGCGACGTTTTAATCGACCACTACTTAGCGCTCGCACCCGACAGCAAGGTGCAATCGATAGACGGCATCGATACCGTTGAACCCGCGTTCGGCATTCCGGCCAAGTGGATCAGCCTTGATAAAAAGATTAAGGCCGAGCTCGCGGGCTATACGCTCATCGACCCCACCTCGGTCATTATCACCCACCTCTCAGAGGTCATTCGCCAGCACGCCTATGAGCTGCTGACCCGTCAGGAGGTCAACAACCTGCTGACCAACCTCAGAAAGACCAACGAGACGATTGTCAACGACATTATCCCGAGCATCGTCAGCGTTTCAACGCTGCAAAAGGTGCTGTGCAACCTGCTGCGCGAGGGTGTCCCGATCCGCGATATGGAAACGATTCTCGAGGTACTCGGTGATTACGGCGCGTCGATGAAAGATGCGGACATGCTGACCGAATATGTCCGTCAGTCGTTAAAACGCACCATCTCGCACCAGTTTGCCGAAGCCGGACAGCTCAAAGTTATCACGCTTGACGCCAAGATTGAGAACATGATCATGGGCGCGGTCAAAAAGCTCGATACCGGCTCTTATCTGGCGCTTGAACCCGCCACGATTCAGTCGATCATCTCCTCCTCGGGCGGGCAGATTGATAAAATACGCGAGCTGGTGCCCCACTCGGTGATTTTGACCTCGCCGATTGTGCGCATGTACTATAAAAAGCTGGTCGACCAGTTCTACCCCAACGTCATCGTGCTCTCGTTCAGCGAGATCGACAGCACCGTGCAGATACAGGCGCTTGGCAACATTTCGATTGCCTGATTCCTATCCCCAGCGAAGGGAGTGACAAGCTGTGCAGACACAACCAACCACCGAAGCTCAGACCCTGCTGGAAATTTATTTACAAGCCCCCAGCGTCGCGCTTCGTAACGACCTTGTCATGCAATATAGTTACATACCTAAGACGGTGGCGGCGCAGATGCGCGGCATCACCTCCTCTTATGCAGAGGTCGAGGATATTGTCAACAACGGCATCATCACGCTGATTGACTGCATCGAGCGCTTTGACCCCCAAAAAAGCGGCAGCTTTGAGGCGTATGCTTTCTCCCGCGTTAAATGCGCCAACATTGATTTTATCCGCAAGCAGGACTGGCTGCCCCGTCGGGTGCGTAAAACAGCGCGTGACATCACCTCCGCCTACGACGCGCTCGCCAACGAGCTGATGCGAGTACCTTCGGCTAAAGAGTTGGCGGACTATCTCGGCGTTGAGGAGTCGGTCATCTATAAGCACTACCGCGAGATTTCGAATTCGGTACTGCTCTCGTTTGAAATGCTGCTGAGCAGCGTGGCTGAAAACGGCGCGGAGGACACCGCCGGTGATTTTGAACAGCCCGAGTCGTCATTAATCCGCAATGAGCTGCAACAGCGATTGGCTAAAGCGATTGATTCTTTGAGCGAACGCGATCGCCTTGTCATTTCGCTTTATTACTATGAGCATTTAAAGCTCCACGAAATTGCGCAGGTTTTAAAGGTCAGCGAAGCCCGGGTCTGCCAAGCCCGCTCAAAGGCTATTTTAAAGCTTCGCAGCCACCTAAAAGATTATTTGGAGGGATAACGGCATGGCAACAGGCTTTTTTACCGCCGCTTCCGGCATGATGATGCAGCAGCGCACGCTCAACGTCATCGCAAACAACATGGCAAATGCCAACACCCCCGGCTTTAAAACCGAGCGCGTGGTCACTACGACCTTTCAACAGGAGCTTTTGATGCGGCAACAGGGCTATAACCGCACCTTTATCGGCACCGGCGACGCGGCCAAGGTTGTTGAGGACGTGCCCACCCAATTTGACGAAAGCATGATTAAAACCACCGACAGGCCCTTTGATTTGGCGATTCAGGGCGAGGGCTTCTTTGTCGTCAAGGGTGACAACGACCGGCAATATCTGACCCGCAACGGGCAGTTTGATATCGACGCGGACGGCTATTTGATGCTGCCGGGCGTCGGCAGGGTGCAGGGCTCGCGTGGCGATCTTAAAATTGAAGGCTCAGATTTTACCGTCGACGCAGAAGGCGCCGTCTATAACACGAAGGGCCGCTTGATTGGCACACTGCAAATCATCGCGGCATCGCCCGAGGCCCAGCTTGAGAAGTTCCCGAACGGGCTGTTTCAGGTGCCGGGCGGCGAGGGCGTGCCAGGCGACACTGCCGGTCTTTCTGAGGTGGCCAACCCCACGGTCGGGCAAGGTCTGATCGAAGCCTCCAACACCAATTACAACCGCGAGGTTGCGTTGTTGATGGAGACACAACGAAATTTCCAGAGCTGTAGCAAGGCGCTGATGATGATTGACGAAATCGAACAGCGGGCCGCCACCATCGCGTCGTTATAATGATAGATCAGTGAGGTGCTGAAAATGGGTATTGCTTTTTACACCGGTGTCTCCGGCATGCTGGCTTCACAGTCGCATATGGACGTCACTTCAAACAACATTGCCAATGTCAACACGGTCGGGTACAAAACGCAGGAATCCTCTTTTCAGAACCTGCTTTATACCCGAATGAATATCCATCGCAATTACGGCAACACCGTCGATCAGCCTGAGGGCCAAGGCGCGACGGACGATGCCGCCAAAAGCTACGACCGTGTGGGGCACGGTGTCCGCATCGGTCAGGTGAACCTGATGTACCAGCAGGGTGGCTACCTTTCTACCGGCCGGACGCTCGATTTTGCCATCAACGGCGAGGGGCTGTTTGCGGTAGAAAAGACCTCGGGCGAGATTGAATATACCCGCAACGGCAATTTTGCCATAAGCGTTGAGGGCAAGAAGGCCTATTTGGTAACCTTGGAGGGCGACCATGTTTTAGACGGCAAGGGCAAGCGCATTGCGCTGGAACTGACCGACAGCGGCTTGCCTGTGACCGACGGGCTGGCCGACACGCTCGGATTATATCATTTTTCTAACCCTTATGGTTTAACGCCAGCCGACGGCGGCTCGTTTACAGCCAACGACATCTCGGGCAAGGCGATTGCGGCCAAGGCCGGGGACACAACCTCGACCGTGTTACAGGGCTTTCTTGAAAATTCCAACGTCGAACTGAGCGATCAGATGGTCAATATGATTCAGGCGCAGCGTTCTTTTCAGATGAACGCCCGCGTTATACAGACCGCCGACCAGGTTGACGAAATGATCAACAATTTGAGATAGTCCGCCTTTTAACGATTCGCAAACGAAAGAGGTTATAAATATATGGCATTGAACGATTACAGCGACCTGAATGCGATGCACCTTGATGTACTCAGAGAAATTGGCAACATCGGCACCGGCAATGCGGCCACGTCGCTGGCCTCGATGCTGCAAAAGCCGGTGAACATCAGCGTGCCGACCATAAATGTGCTCGACTATGAAAAAGTCGCCGAAGAGCTGGGCGGACCCGAAACGATGATTGTCGGCATTATGCTGACCATCTCGGGCGAGGTCAACGGCATGATGATGTTCCTGCTCGAAAAAGATTTTGCCCACGCGATTGTCAACGATCTGCTGGGCGGATGCTTCAACGGCTTCCATGAGCTTGACGAGCTTTCAATCTCCGCCTTAAAGGAGATTGGCAACATTATGGCGGCTTCTTATGTTAATGCCATTGCGCAGCTTACCGGCCTGACCATTGATATTTCAGTTCCCTCTATGACCGTTGACATGGCCGGTGCCATCTTAAGCGTGCCCGCCATTTATTTTGCAGACATCAGCGAAAAAGTCATTTTTATTCAGGATGAATTTAACGGTGATGCCGAGAATATGACCAGCCATATTCTGTTGATTCCCACCGCAGATTCGCTGCAAAGAATCATGCGCAATCTCGGGGTTGAATAATGAAGAATACGGTTAAGGTTGGCATTGCAGACATGAACGTGGTCAAAGGCGAAGATGAGCTGGTCACCTTCGCGCTCGGTTCTTGCGTGGCAATTTGCTTATATGACGCTGATAAAAAAATTGCGGGTATGGCGCACATTATGCTGCCGGATAGCAAGCAGCTATCCTCAGGCAGCAGCCAGCCGCTGAAATTTGCCGATACCGCACTGCTTGAGCTGCTTAAGGCGATGCAGTTTCAGGGTGCGCGCGCGGCGGTTTTAACCGCCAAAATTGCCGGTGGCGCCCAGATGTTTGCTGAAACAAGCAATTCCCCCTTGGGTAACATTGGCGGGCGCAACACACAGGCTGTTAAAGCCGGACTGGCGCGGTTTCGCATTCCCATCATCGCGGAGGATACGGGTAAGGACTATGGCCGCACCTGTTATTTTGACGCGACCACCGGCACCATGCTGATTAAGTCGGCACTTAAAGGAGAATGGCGTTTTTAAAACGATTCTTTTTTCAAAAATAGTTCCAGAGAGCGGAGGCTACTATGAAACAAGAAGATCAAGCGAAAAAAGGAAGCCTATTATACAGGCTGTTTCAGACGAGGCAAAAGGATGAGCCGATCGATCTTCACGCTTTATCGCACGACGTTGATCAGTCACCGGATGCTGACGCATCCGCACTAGTATCTACCGAAGTGTCCGCCGAAGCGTCTGCCGAAACTTCACCCGACGAAAACACGCCGGATGAAGAGCGCTCGCCGTCTGTGCCGTCTTCCGCTGCGCCCTCGCACACGGACAGCGACAATTGGACCAGCCTCATAGTGCCCCCCTCCTCTTGGAATGCCCATCACCGATTGGAGGTTCAGGTCAATAAATCGACGACTAAGGCGCGGATATTTTTGCGCGCCCCCGCCGAGGAGGAAACAGAAACCTTCACGCTCGAAGTATTGCGTCGGGTTTTAAAGGACTGCCGGATCACCTTTGGCGTTGATGAAGAAGCCCTGAACAGTTTCTTCGTCGCCCGCCCGGGTTCGCTGCTCTATAATACGCCCGTCGTTGTTGCTCAGGGCATCTCCGCCGTCGACGGCGTAGACGGTTATGTCAAAGAGCTGTTTGATCGCACAAGCAAGCCGCATTTTGACGAACGTCCCGACGGCAGCATCGACTTTAAAAACATGCATATTGTCAATAATGTTTCAAAAGGAACCGTCATCTGTGAGATTGTTAACCCTGTGCAGGGCAGTATTGGAACCAGCGTCTACAACAAGCCCCTGCGTCCGCGCACCGCGAAGGCGCCCGCTGTTCCACGCGGCGAAAATGTTGATCTGGTCACCGTTGATGAGCGCACGAGCCAGCTCGTGGCCGCAACTGACGGCAACCTGGTCTTCACCGACCGGCGCTTTTGCGTGGAACATACCTTTAAAGTCAACGGAAATGTCAATAACTCGGTCGGCAACATCAATTTTACCGGCAATGTCGTTGTCTCGGGAGATGTCTGCGAGGGTTATTCGATCCGAACCAACGGTGATGTCACTGTTTATGGCATTGTCGAGGGAGCCTCTATCTACGCGGGTGGCAATATTGTTCTTCAAAAGGGCATCAACGGCATGGGTAAGGGGATTTTAGAGGCGCAAAAAGATATCACCGCCAAATTTATTGAAAATTGCACGGTGCGGGCCGGCGGCGATATTAAATCGGAGTCGGTCATCAACTCCACCGTCGAGGCGGACGGCAGCTTGACATTAGCCGGTCGCGGCACGCTGGTTGGCGGTAATATCAGCGTTTTTGGCTCGATTGATGTTAAGATTGTCGGTTCACGCTCTTATACGCCCATTAACATTGTGTTGGGCGTCACCCCCAACATGCTTAAGGAGCGCATTCAGATCCGCCAGCAGCACAAGGCTGTTTTGTCGGAGTTCCAGTCCCTCAACAGCGACATTCTATTTTTGGAGCAGGCGCAGAACATGTCTGAAGCCGAGCGACAAAGGCTGCTTGACCAATATAAAGGCAAGCTGAATCTGGTGCTTTTTAAGAAGAACCGGCTGGAAAAGAAAATTCAGAAATATATGAACCAGCAGGCCGAGATTTCGACCTCTACCCTGACCTGTAATACGGCCTACCCCCCGTTGCGCATCACCATCGGCCATGAAACCTATCGGTTGACCAACATCGCCAACATGTGCCGTTTTTATCAAAACAGCAACGGTGAGGTGGTCTTGGGTACAAAATGAGCAGGCTCAAGCGCAACCATATAGCGTTACGCACAGGCTTAAAATAAACTTTTATTGCTTTCTAGTAGATAAAAAGAGACTTGTATTTACAAGTCTCTTTTTAT
>DALYYK010000003.1:0-30615 GCA_031983305.1 Candidatus Fimivivens sp.
TATTCCCCAATAATAAGCGCGCCAACGGTCGCTACAGTCATTAAAAAGCTTTCCTGAAAAACCTGGCCTTGAAAGATATTCTTGATAGCCTTTACCACTACATCGGTTCCGACTACGATATAGCTGGCAATAAAGATAGCGGGTTTAAGCCAAAGGATGTCTGTTTTAACCAGCAGCCCGATTGCAAAAATGACTGCGGCTATGATAATTTTTACAAGTTTCTTGTTCATGTTGAACTCCTTTCTCCTCCTTAGATAAGGGGACGAGCATGATTGAGCATGCACTCAACTGTTAATGCAAAAAAATTTAGTTCTCTGAAATACCTTTGCTTTTGGCATAACGACTCGTTGCGTTATGCCAAAAGCCGGAAATGCTTGGTCGTGAGTGTTACGCCTTTTTCATGACAACATGAGGTTCATGCTTCTTGACGATTTTTTCGGCGGTCTTAATAATTTCGTCCATTTTCCCGTCGTCAGCCTCAAGAACCATCTTAGCCGTCATAGCGTTTACTGTTACGTCCGTTACACCGTCCAACGCCTTGACTTCCTTTTCGATTTTCGCCGCGCAGTTCGCGCAGTCCAACCCTTCCAATCTGAATGACTTTTTCATCGTAGTTTTCCTCCTGTAATTAAATTTTATTCTGTTACATGGCTTATGCTTTGTTCCAAAACGATTTTCACATGATCATCTGTGAGAGAATAATAAGCAATCTTGCCGTCTTTCCTGAATTTTACAAGATTTTCTCTTCTCAATGTGCGTAACTGATGTGATATAGCAGATTTTGTCATGCCAAGCAAAACAGCTAAGTCACAGACACACATTTCATTGGCATCTAATGCCCATAAAATTCTAACCCTTGTGCTATCCCCCACGACTTTCAAAAATTTTGTCAAAGTATTAAAAGTGTCATCTGAAAGCATTTTTATTTTAACTGCGTTTACGATTTCTTCATGTATAACATCACAATCGCAAACATCGCTTCTGACAGACATAAATAACCCTCCCTTCGAAATCTTAATTGAGTATTGACTCAACTATATTCTTATTATAATTGAGTCAATACTCAATTGTCAATGATAATTTGAAATTTGGTTATTTTTTATAAACCTTGAATCTTCACCATCTGTCCAGAAGTTTTGCTTCGGGATAGGCGCAGCAAAACGGGATTATCGCAGCACTGTCTTTGAGCAAGTTTTGTCGGGGCGCATATAGCTGCTCTGTCTATAGACATAGGCCTTTACTTTGTTCAAGCTGCTATTGCCTTTGTCCCTTTTACCTCCGCGAATGTACTAATTGATCATCATCCTTTTTCATAAAACTGTGATCTGTATTTTAAATGCTCCTGTTCTAACTGCTTCCATCTGCGGCGAATCGTAGGGTATGTTTCTCTCTGCCAACCGCCGCAGCTTTTCTCTGCGCTTTTCCACGGTCAATCCCAGGGTATAGAGCTTTCCTGCCTGTTTAATCAGCTTGGTTTTTTCTTTTGTTGTCATGATCATCTTCTCCTTGCTTTTTGTAGGTATATAGCATATACAAATATATTCTACAACCTTACGAATAGCAAGGGGAAAGAACCGACACTTCATCGAACAGAAAAAAAGAACCTCATCACTGAGATTCTTTTTCTACCTTGTCAGGATTTCTTTTCAGGCTCATACATTGCGTCTATCATCCGCTCCACCATTTTGATCTGTTCAGGATTTAGGTGCTTACACTTTTCAGCAATTCCAGTCAGTGTATTCAGCTCATTCCACTCTATGCTGTCCTGCACAAAATAATCAAGGGAGCGGTGAAGGACATTCCCGAATTTAATCAGTGTTGAAATGCTGGGCTGATATTTCCCAGCCTCAATCTGCCTGATATATACGGCGCTGATATCGCACTCCTGAGCCAGTCTTTCCGAGGTATAATCGGACTCTTTTCTCACGGCGGCCAATCGCATACCAAGTGCCTTTCGATCCATCTTCTCACCTCCGACCGTGGGCAATACACTACAAGAATATATGTTATTATATTACTCCGATGTTGTTTTTTAATAGCGAGCAATAGCATATTTTTATATATGCTATAACCCTACAATGAGTTTGTTCTTTTTCTGTAATAAATATTCTTAGAGTGAGAGGTTCTGGTGGGTCCATCATGAACCGCACCTCGGTTCAGCTCGCAGACGGAGTATCCCCTTGGCGGGAAATCCGTCTTTTCGCCTTTTTTACAGTTGGGCTATTTTTTCAGAATCAGCCGGTTGCTGGTATTGCTGCCATTCTCCCGGTAGCGAGATTCCTTTTCAATAAGCCCTTCCTTCACCAAATCATTCAGGGCGCGCTTGACGGTGCTGCGGGAGAGCTGCAAGTCGGCGGCTATGGTCTTGACCGCAGGCCAGCAATCCGAACCTTTTCCCGCACGGTCACGGAGGTAAATATAAACCGCCCTCGCCCGATGGGGGAGCTCATCGGGCGGGGCAGAATAAATGTGGTTAAAGTAGCTCATGGTTCATCGGCTCCTTTACGTTCTGAGGTGGCTGCGCCGCTTCTGTGGCTCTGCGGGCGGTTCCGCCACGGGTGTATGGAGTGCTCCGGTGCCGGTGGGCAGTTCAAGGAGCTCCCCGGTTTCCTCATCCACCATCAGGCAGGCTGTGTGCTTGCGGACGATGTTTTCCTCCAGCGTCTGCTTGTCGGCGTACACTACTTTGCGGTTCGCCTTTTCCGCCACGGTATAGGGCTTTCCGAAGCGGATGCCCCAATCCAGAAACAGCCGCAGTCTTGTCCTCATGGGATGAGTACCGGTTTTCATGACGACAAAGTTTCCTTTGGGAATGGATTTCAGTTCGTCCGGCGTCATGAGAGGACGCTCCATCATCTGTAAGGACTGGCTGGGATCATTTTTGCCACGGCTGATACTGCCACTCATAACGGTACGGCTGCCCAGCGCCTTACTCAGCACCTCGGCAGTCTGGCTGTTTGGCGCGAATCCGCCGAAGATGGTATCCTGGCAGTTGTCCACGATAATTTCCGAACCCTCCTTGCCGTAATTTTTTTCAAGCTGACCAAAGGACTGGATAATGGGGATCATGGAAAGACGGCGGGATCGGCTGGCCGAAAAAATCAGCTCCAGCGATTCAATGGCAGGCAGTGTACCCAGCTCGTCACAGTAGAACATCACCCGGTTTTTCAGCTTACCGCCGTTTTCATCCGCCACAGCGAGGATTTCCCGGTAGAGCTGCTGAATCATTAAGCTGACCATAAAATATTTGGTCAAATCTTCTTCGGGCAGGACCACAAACAGCGCGGATTTTTCATTGCAGAATTTCTCCGCATCAATGGCTGTATCAAAGCAGAGTATCTGCTCCATTTCAGAGTCGAGAAAGGCATTCAGGCGGGACAGCACGGTAGAGAGTACCGACGCCATGGCCTGTTCCGCGGAATTGAGGGCGGCTCCCGCAAACCAGCGGGCCTTGTGGTCGGGCGGCAGCTTTTCCATGAGGAGCTGGAACTGACTTTTGCCCTTTACCTTACTGGGGGCCAGCAAATCCTGCACCAGCTTGAACACGCTGATGATATGGCGGCAGTCCACCTTTTTCCCGTCTACTTTGGTGGGCGGCAGATATTCCGCAACCAGCAGAATGATGGAGGACAGAAGTCCCTCGGCGGCATCATAGAAAAACTGATTTTGCCCATAGTTCTCGCCGCTGGCGTTGATGATGGTTTTGGAGATGATTTTTGCGTATTTCTCCGCTTTGGCCTTTGCCACAAGGTTGTTTTCATCGGCAAGGTAGGCATCCATGTAGGTGTTGACCAGCTGGAGCATATTGTTGCCGTCGGAACGGGTGGGATTTCGAAGGTCAATGACAGCCACATGGTAGCCGTAATAGTCACGGGCAATGCCGCCGTAGTTGCGGAACAGGTCCCCCTTGGTGTCGGTGGTCAGAAAGCTCATGCCGCTGGCGCAGGCATATTCCAGATTGGGGTACAGGAAAAACGCTGTCTTACCCACGCCGGATGCGCCGATCATGAGGCAGTGAACATCGTCGGTATCCACCAGCGCCGTGACCTTGTTCTTTGCTCCCATGCTGCCGAGGATGATACCCTGCTCATCTGTGGCAGGGAGGCATTGACCCTTCCGCCACAGCTCCGCCTGAAAGGGAATGTGTTTGTAAATGCTTTTGATTTCCTGCTTGGTGGCAAAGCGCGCCGTTCCATGTTGGCCGTCGCCCACTGTGCGGGATTTGATCCCATTGAGTGTGTAATAATGAGCCAAAAGAGAAAGGCCGCCGATGATGAGAAACATCACGGCGGCCGCTGCGATTAAGATGTAGACTTGGGATTGCATGGGAAACTCCTTTCTTCACAGTCAATTTAGTGGTAAAATAAATCCATAAAAACCATGTTTATCGATAAAGGGGACATATAATGGACAAGGAATTATTACTGCTTGACAGCAAATTGGATTATCATCTGTTTCTCTATAAACAGCTCACGGAGCAGCTATCCTCCATTCAAAAATGTGCGGCTCAAGGCAGCATCGAAAGCTATGAGTCAATGCTGGCGGATGAAACGCTTCGGGATGCGCTGCTGCTGAAATTTATTCTTTTCCAGCGCACCATTAAAAAGGTTGGATTCTCAACAATGGCAAGCCGCTACAAGATGCGGTTGGAAAAATTTCCGTGGCTGGAAGCGGAATACTTTGACCAGAACTGCGTGGTGCATTATGATTGCGTGTGGTCGCTTCTGCAGGACATAAGGCCGCTGAAACGACAAATAGAGCGTATCAAAAAATATGATGACGCCCGGTATGAAGAGCATGGCGAGGATATTCACTGCAGCTTCTGCGGCAAGGGTCAGCAGGAGGTTGAACGCATCATTGCCGGTACCCATGAAGCAATCTGCAATGAGTGCGTCGGGCTCTGCTCCGAGATACTGGAGGAAATAACGGAAGATGAAAACGGGAAAAAATAGTTTAGGCAGTGCCATTTAGAACTGCCTTTTTTCTAAGCCATCCGCATTTCAAAACCGCTCTGCATTTGTTGCACCGCTTCCGTTAAATCATCATTCCAGTCCTTCCCTTGAGACATGAGTCGCTTCGATTCATAGCCCTGTTCCGCAAGCTGCTGGTTCAGCCGCTCGCTGGCCTTGTGCCCGGCTTCATCGTTGTCCAGACATAGCGACACTTGTCGGAGATGCGGATACTGCTCCAGCATCCACACCATCGCCTGACCGCCGATACCGCAGAGGGACACATAGCTGTGCCGCTGCCAGTCCTGCGGATGCAGGGTGATAAACGATAGTAGATCCACCGGCGCTTCAAAAACATACAGATGCTCACTTTCGCCAAGCCAGTGAAAGCTGTGGCGGGGATTGCAACCGTCTACATTCCCTTTGTACGCCTGCCCCAAGGTGTAAATTCCGCGCTTGTGGGCATGGCGGGCAACACCGTTTTCATCCAAGCCCACAAACACCGCGTTGTGGTATTCCTTTGTCCCATCCTGAGATTTTTCGCAGCTTTCGTAGAGAAGTTTCTGCTTTGCAAAGAAGCTGACCACCTCCCGGCCGATGCGCCGGGTTTTTACCAGATAGGCATAGACACGGCGCATATCCGTGTGGGCCGGTGGGAGCGCAAAGGGCTTTTTCGGTTCCTCTTTCTTTGCCTGCGCCGGTCTGTAGATCTCGCTCTGCTCACCGCCCAGCAGCAGGGTCACGGCTTCGGGGTAAGAGCAGCCGTAGAACTTCCGCACGAAATCAATGGCATAGCCGCCGCTCTCTGCGGAGTGGTCGTACCACTCGTTTCCCCGGACGGTGATGCTGTGGTCGGAGGCCAGCCGCTTATCCCGTCCGCTGGGCAGGAGCTTTTCCCCGCGCCGCTGGAGAAAGTCTGCCAGCTCCACATTGTTGGCACGGTATTTCTGTTCATCCGTAAAATGCACATACACACCCATAGAGCACCTCCTAACTATGGCGATTGCCGATTTGATGAAAAAATGCCGCCCTTTTTACAGGACGGCATTGCTTTGGGTACCGGTTTTTCTGAATAGGTATCCGCCCGGTTTTCTTTTTCTGCTTTTTCACGGGTATCCTCCAATCATTTTTAGAGTGACATGGTCTGTTCGTAGTCGTCCCGCGCATGGCCCTGCGCCTGCTTCTTCTCCCGGAGTTTGCGCAGGAGCTTGCGGTCGGCGCGCTGTCCGGGCGGTTTCAGAGGCGGCGCGTTGTCTGCAAACACACGGCTCATGTGATGCAGGAGCCGTGTGCCCGCCAGCAGGACGGAGGGGTCTTTGAACTCATCTATATGGTCAAGGAAAAACTGCGCGTAAACATTGCCCTGCGCCGCCGAGAGGGTAAACCACCGGACAGCGGCTTCCTTGTCCTTGGGAATGTCTTTTTCCATCAGGTACAGTTTTCCGAGAGTGTACTGCGCATATTGATTGCCCTGTTCAGCGGCAGCCGTCAGAAATTGCAGGGCGGCCGTAATGTCCTTTTGCACATCTTCTCCCATGAGGTAAACCTTGCCCAACCGGTATTGTGCGAACTGATTTCCCTGTGCGGCGGAGCGTTTCAGGTATTCCAATGCCTTGGACACATTCTTCGGAACATCCTCTCCCTTGAGATAGAGAATGCCGAGGGCATATTCGGCAAATGGATTCTTTCGGTCGGCGGCAAAGGTCAGCCAGCGGATTGCGGCTTCCACATCTTTGAGGACGCCCTCGCCGCCAAGGTACAGCTTGCCGAGCCGGTATGCGGCAAAATCGTTGTCCCACTCTGCCGACAGGGTATAGAGCCGTACTGCCTCGGAGATGTTTTTCGGAACGTGCTCTCCCTTTTCATAGAGCTTGCCGAGAAAATATGCGGCATAGGGGTTTTCAGCCTCCACCGCTTTCCTGAGATAGCCAAGGGCCTTTTCTACCTCTTGCGGTTGTATTTTTTCATCGGAGAGAATGAGCTTGGCAAGCTGGTAGCAGGCAAAGGGATTTCCCACCGTTGCCGCCTTTTCAAAGTATTCCTTTGCTTTTGTCTCATTCATTTCCGTGCCGACGCCGTTCAGAAGCATCCATCCCAGCCGGTACTGGAGCTTATCGTCGTGCCCTTTTTCCTCCAGAAAGACAAAGCCGAGAAAGGCTTCCTTGAAACGCCGGTCAGCTTCCACACTGTTTTTTTCGCAACCGATGCCGTCCCGCAGCATTTTACCAAGCTCAAAGTTGGCATAGGGAAAGCTCTGGTCCGCCGAGCGGGTGTAGAGGGCAAAGGCGATTTCATGATTCTGCTCCACGCCCTTGCCGTGGTAATACAGACCGCCGAGGGAATACTGCGCATATTTGTACTTCTCGTTTGCAGAAAGAGTGAGCCAGTCCGCCGCTTGTAAATAGTCCTGCTCTGTGCCAAGCCCTGCGGCGACCATTTTGCCGATGCGGTACTCGGTGTACTTCCAAGGCTTTTCTTCCTCGGCAGCATGAAACACCGCAAGGGCTTTTTCGTACCAGCCATAGGCTGCATCGGCGTTCGCTTCGCACCCAAGCCCGTCGGCGGTCATACGACCAAGATCATAGAGTGCCAGGGGATTCTCTTTATCCGCTTCTGCGAGGAAAAGTTCACGGGCTTTTTCAAAATTCTGCGGGATTCCGGCATCCTCATCGCCATGCAGATGTTGCTTTGCCAGCTTGTATTCCTCCGTCCACCATGAGGTGGGGGCTTTCTCCCCACTGCTGAAGGACTGAGCGGGCGGCGGTTCGGAAGCATCCTCCGGTTCGGCGGGTGTGTTATCCGGGGCAGACTCCACGGCGGGTGTATCGTCATCCGGGGTGGCGTCCGGCAGAGCGGTTTCCACAGAGGCCGGTTCCTCAAAGGTCATCGTACCGCTGCCAAGGTTTAATGCCTCCTGAATGACCCTATTGCGGATGGGTTTGAAATCCTCGCAGCGGGAAAGGGGCGGCGGCTCGGAGGGTGTTTCGGTGTAGACGGACTCAATCCTGCCCCTGACCTCCCACCACAGGCGGTAGGCTTCGGCAATGCGGCTGTCCTTGGCAAGCTCATCCACGATTTCATCCACCACATTTTTCAGGTCAGCTTTCAGGTAGCCGTACCGTTTTTTGCCGCTGACCGTTTTCAGACGCTCCGCCAGATGGGTGAGGAGCTGTTCCATGCGCTCACTGACCAACGCGCCGCCCTTCATCTGGCGAATCAGCTCTCCCATGGCTTCGGCGGCCTGCTGCTTTACATCATCCCGCCGCTGGGACTTTTCTCCGTAGAGCGGAATCAGCTCCTGCCGGAAAATCTCATTTGCCAGAGCGGATTTCATTTTACGGATGCCCTGCTTGGTAAGGTAGCCCTCCTGCGGATTTGTACTGTAGCAGACCATGTGAACATGCGGGTGGTGCGATTCATTATGAAATGCGGCGTACCATTTCAGGTGGTCCGGATGTATTTTCAGATTCTCCGCAAGTTCCATCGCTTTGGAGGAAAGCAGCGCTTTCCATGCACGGGCGTTGTCATAGCCCAGCCGGGTGGCATCCTCACGGCGCAGGGAAATAATCGGCGCCCAGACATTGCCGGTGTGGGAGGCCACTTCGTCAGCAACCTGCGCTAAGACCAGCGGCGCATCCCCGGCGGTGAACAGACCATGACTGTCGAACTTTTCGACGCGGGGACGGTTTGCGATGTAATCCAGATATTTTTCCCGGCCGCTGATTTGATCAAGGTTCTGTTCCAGCGCAATGGAGATAAACTCCGAGGCATTTCCACGGTTAGGATTCTTACAGTAATCCTCGTATTCAAATAAATCCTTGGTATCAGGAAACTCCCGTAGTATCTGCGCGATCAGCTCCTGTTGCTTTTTGGTGGAATGCCAGAGCCGGTGGGCACTCTCCATTTTTTCCACACCGTCACGGGTGGCAATGTATTTGACGAGGTTATTTAAATGGGCGGCGGTCTTTTCCCCGCCCTTGAGATAGGGAACCTTGAGAATGATCCGCGCCATTATTCTTCAGCCTCGGCGCCGTTCTGGAACTCCACCGCATCATCCAGACGAATTTTCCCTTTGGTCTTTTTCACCTCGGCAACGCACCGGCCGCGAAGCCGGTGCAGTTCCTCATCGGTAACCTCCAGCGTAGTTGCCAGCAGATGCATCATCATACTAATTTCCACCGAGAGGCGAAACAGATTGCTTGCCACCCGGTTCTCGGTTTTCTGCAGCGTTCCCTCCATGGAAGAAAGCAGGGCCTTGGAAAGATAGGAGGAGGTGTCCTCCGTTCCAAGGTAGCCCATGTAAAAGCAGAGCGCCTTTTCGATAAACTCACTGCGACTTTTGCAGTTGTCCTGATTCAGCCAGCCGTCCAGCCGTTCCATGGTTTCGGGGTACAGCCAGACCGCCGTTCGTTCCTTGTTGTTTTTCATGGTAAAACCTCCATTTTTGTGGGTGTTCACCTGTGAGGTGACCGTATAAAATCCTTTGTGTCACTGCGTTTTCGCAGATTCCGACCACCCTGACCGTGACAATTCCCCAATCCGACCACCTCACGGGAAGGTGTAAAAAACGTCCAGCACTGCTGGGCGAAGTGGACGGCGGGAGGGCGCTTGCGACCACCCGCCTTTATCCTGCTCTTTTTTCGACCGTAGGCGTAGCGGTATTTGGGGTGCAGAGAGCCTTTTTCCAACGCTCGGTACAAAGCCCTCACGTTGCTGTTTAGGGCAGGATAGGTGCATGGATGCCACCCCGTCAGTCAAAAGGTTACACAGGGGCGAACAGGGGGCAACGCTGGGGAAACGGTGCGCTTATCCCATACTTGGAGCTTGCGTGAGGTTTTGCTCCTGCAAAAACGCATCGCAATACTCTGGCAGGGAGATTTCGTTTTGCTCCCGGCAATAAGCATCCATCTTGGCATAAATCATTGCCTTTTCCGCAGCGTTCAAGGAATAGCTAAGGGTTTCCTCACCTCCATCCCAGCGGTGCAGCTCAATGTCTAGTGTATCGCAGACCTGCCGGGACTCCATGTCAAAATTGGCATACACATTGAGCCAGTCATCATTGTCGAGCGTTTGTACGTTGGTGCCGAAGACCTCATCCACATCGAAATCGGTGTTGATATAAAAGTTGAGGCGTCCATCCATTTCCACGATTTCATCGGAGAAGGAAAGGTCTTTTTCTGAGAGACGAGCGGTTGTTGTCGGTGCCGGATCATGCCGTTCTGACGAAGCTTTTTCAGCCATCACTGCACCTCCCGCTGTTGTGTTACTGTGGGCTGCTTGATTTTTTCCTTCTGCTTTTTCGCCGGAGCAGAGGCATCTTCACTGCCCTCATCGATATATTCCCGCACGCTGGCCGGGACAAATTTTTCGTAGAGACGCTGGAGTTGGTCGCAGAGCTCCTGTGTGAGATCCGCGTCCTTTTTCTCCATGTAGCGTTTGACGGCACGGAGCTTTTCGCCGTCCATTTGTATGGTAATGCTTTCTTTTTTCATGCTGATCGTCCTCCTTAAAATCGAAATCCCATAAAGGTAAAGCCGGGTTCCAGCTCCGGCTCCTGCCCGGTGAATTTGGGAATGTCAGCAAAAATCTGGCTGTATTCCGCGATTTTACTCTTGCTGAGAGAGGCAAACTCACCGTCATAGGTGGTATCGCAGAGAAAAAACGGACCGCAGATAATGTCTGCGCCCAGCCGCCTGTTGGGCGGCATTCCGTTTAATTTACCTTCCTCATTGCAGACGGCAACACAGCCGTTTGGAAAGCGGATGCATTCAATCAGGCCGCCCACCTCCGCCTGCAGGCTGGCAAGGTCATTTTGGATTTTCTTGACTTGGGGTGCCTGCCCCGGCTCAATTTTGAGTACCTTAATCTTGTTCTCACGCATAAAATCAGCCCTTCCTTCTTAAATTTATGGTAGATAATTTCTCGGATTCTGCTTCACGCCGTTCACTCGTACCTCGAAGTGCAGATGGTTTCCGGTGCTGCGCCCGGTGGAACCCACCTTGGCAACGACTTCCCCGGCTTTGACGGTCTGCCCCTTACGGACGAGAATTTGAGAGCAGTGACCATATAAAGTCACCAGCCCCCCGCCGTGGTCAATGGTGAGATAATAGCCGTAGCCGGTGCTGCCATAGACCACGGTTTTCACCGTTCCTGCCTTGGCCGCACGGATGGAGGTGCCCTTGGCGGCGCCGAGGTCAAGACCGGAATGCCCTGCCTGCTGTCCGGTGATGGGGTCCGTCCTGCCGCCAAATTCTGAGGTCACCATGGACCGCCAGCTCTTTCCCAGTGGAGAAATTAAGCCGGAGGCGGAGCTTTCTGGCGCTTCGGCATAGGGCCTTGCGTACAGCACCTGCTTGCCGGAATCAAATAAATCCCGGTAGACGACCTGTCCTTTGGAGGAGGATGCATCCACCACCTTGCTGTCCCCGGCATAGATGCCAACATGGGTAATGTTCATGAAGCGGCCGTTGGGCTTGTGGCTCCAAAACACCAAATCGCCGGGGGCAAGGCTGGATTTTGGAATGGTCAGCCCGTTGTCCACGCAGTATTTTCCCTGCGCCGCAGCGGTGCCGGGGAGATTTACCCCCAGCTTTTTGTACACCCACTGCACAAGATAGCTGCAGTCGGTGTAGCTGCCCTGTCCGCGCTTTTCCTGCGAATACGGGTCGCCAAGGCGGGAAAGCCCCAGCCGAACAGCCTCCGCGCCCGCTTCACCGACAGGCAAATCGGAATAAAAACCGTCCATCTGATCCGGTGACCAGTCCTCCCAAAGCCCGGAGCCGTCCCCCTCCATGGGTGCGCCAGTGCCATACCGGGCGCGGTAATAGATTTCGTTGGCGTTGGCCTGATCCTCATAGGTGATGGCTCTGCCGAACAGCGTGCGGATGTTGTTGTAGACTGTGGGCAGCGAAGCAATGGGAACAGCTACGGTGTAGGTTTCCTCCGAGGTGGTGCCGTCCTCATTTTGCACGGTGCGGGTGCGTTCCTCGTAGGTCACGAAGCAGTCCACATAGCGCCGGTGTTCCAGCCGGGAGGGGGACGCTGCGCCGAAGAACAGAGAATAAAAAATCGCCTTGACCCGGTCATCGTCAAGGCTGTCCCCATCCTCCATCTCTGCGTTCACGGTGGCGATAGCACCGTCTATGAGGGTGAAGCTCTGGCGCATATCCCCGATGTATTCCCGGTACTCCGCAGGCATACTCCCCGGAATCACACCGCCGTGAAAGCACAGCTCCACAGCGGTGTTATTGTGATTGGTGGTGCCGGAAAGCAAGGAGCAGACCAGCACGACGACCAAAATAAGCGGAGACAGAACGGCGGCGATCACCCAGCCGATGGTTTTTCGGATGCGCTCATCGGAGAGCGCGGCAGCGGCGGCTTTGGCAACCGCTGTGATGGTTGCGGGATCTGCCATGCCGTCACCACCATTTCATTCCGCCAAAGCCGAACAGGTTTTGCTGTTCCGGCTCCGGCTCACTCTCCATGAGCTGCTCGGTATAGTCCACCGCCTGCTTCAGAACAGCGGTGTCAAACCCCGCGGTTTTGTAGCCCTCACGGATGGTGTTGTAGTAATAATCTGAAGGGTGCCCCAACCGGTGACCCGGCGTCATCACATAGACCATGGCGGATACCGTCTGTCCGTCCAGCGGCAACTCCATGATTTCCTTGTCATAGAACCGGGGAAAGCCCTCGTAAAGATCCAGCGCCGCCTCGTCCTTGGACGTGATCTTCCACAGCAGAACAGGGACGGAGGCGCCCTCGCAGGGTTCGATGGTGGCGACGGCACCGTTTCGGCCGCCCCGAAACACAAGGGCATAATCCTTGATTTCGGATGCGCCCACCACCTTGGCGGATGGGCATCGGTGCGCCATCTGCGGTAGATTGAGATTGCTGCCGTAGGCAATATACAGTTTGTTTTTCATACGTTCTCCCTTCTACATGGACATAGTAAAAGCGGAGGACTGTTCGTCCTCCGCTTCCATCATGGGTTCCGGCACCGCTTCCTCTGGCGGCGCCTGTGCCTGTGAAAGCTCCGCCTCTCGCTTCTGCCGCAGCCTTTCTTTTTGCCTTTCCGCTTGCGCCGGATCTTTCCACGCAATGCAGCCCTCCAAGTGATCCAGCAGATGCTTGCGGGCGGTTTTGAACTCGTCCCCAATCATGCCGAGGCGCAGAAGCCACACACGAAAGGTATATTTTTCGTTGCTGGACTGGGTTTTGGTAGGGCTTGCCGACCGCTGGTTAAGCGCCTGCGCAGTCATGGCAAGGCAGAATTGGATGTATGCCTTGATTTTCCCGGCGTGCAAATCTCCGTTGAACGCCCGGAACTCCACTGTACCTTTTTGAAACACGCTGTGCAGATTCAGGCAGTGGTAGCGGCTGTGGTGGTAATGTTCCCGACTGCCGTCGCCGCCGTTGTACCAGAGGCTTTTCAGCCGGTCGAGGGTGGCGGGCTTCTGCCGGTTGAGCCGCTCTAAAAAGGCGGGGTCAATCTTCTGGCAGTAGTGGCTTTCCCGCCCCCGCGAAACCTTCAGCGCCTTGTAAATCATATCCTCCTTGGCCGCCATGATGTTGACCAGATTGCGGAGGTGGGATGCGTCAAAGGGCGCGGCGTTGATGTGAATGTGAATCCCACAGGAAGAGTTCACAAACGCCCCGGCCTCCCGGAGCTTGCGGATCAGCTCCTGCACCGTTTCGATATCCCCGTACTGACAGATGGGGCTGACCAGCTCCACGCTGTAGTTTCGGTCGGCGCTGACCTTCCTGCGCCCCTCCTTCCGCTGGCAGTCCAGGCTGCCGTCGCTCATGACCTTCCATTTGCGGCCGGTGGTATCCCTTGCGAAATAGGCGTCGTAGAAGCTGCCCTCATATTCTTTTGTGGTGCCGAAATGCTCGGCAATGACCTCGGTGGCGCGGCTTCTGGTAAGCCCGGTCATTTCAATTTCTATCCCGAAATCCTGACCCTGTATCTCCATTTACTCACCGCCTTTACCACATCCTGTGCTGCAGGGTCAGGTCTTTATCCTGAGATAGCCCCGCAAGCTCCGCCGCGGAATTGATGAAGCCGCACAGCCGTTCCCTGCGCCATGTGTCAATAAGATAACGTCCGCATTCCTCGTTGAGCGCATTGATTTTCAGCACCGTATCCCGCACACACTCAGAAACGGCGGCGGGATCGTCCTGTGCCAAGGTGAGATCGTCGATGTAATCATCCAGAATCTGCCCCATGAGAGACACATCCTCCGGGGTGTAATGATAGCTCCCGGCATAGGGATCGGGGTATTCCTTGCCGTCCATACAGCTGCGAAGCTGCTCCAAAATGGCAGGGCGCTCGTCGCAGTCCGCTTTCTGGTACTTTTCCATAAACGCTAAAAGATCCGCCTCCCGGTTGGGGGTGTAGCGGATAAAGGACAGCATATCTTCGAGGAGTCCCGATTTGTTTTCTTTCTGCTGTTGCAGTCTGTTCATGATTTTTTCTCCCTTCTTTGTTATCTGCCGCCCGCCGTTCCGAACAATTTCTCCTTATACGCCGGAGCGTGAACCGCAAGGTTATACCGCTCAATACCGCATTTGTAAAGGCACACGCCGCGCTGGGGAAAGCGGATCAGGTTGTATTCGGATTCCTCTAATTGCAGCGAATCAATATAGAACCGCTTGTCGATGTTGCCTGCGTTAAACAGAAACGCATGAGACGGAATGGAAAACAGCGGCTTGGTCAGCTCCCGGATATGCTCGATGTTGAAGTCCTCCAAGTTCTGCGACGAAAGAATCATCGCCGACTCCTTCTTGCGCACACGCTTCATAAAATTGCGGATATATTCAATGGCCGTCAGGTTCGTGAGGAACAGATACAGTTCATCAATGGAGGCGGCGGTGTTGCCCTCGGTCAGCAGCTTGTCGCTCATGAAGGACAGCACATTGAACAGCAGGGCGTTTTTCACATTCCGGCTGGCCTGCAAAAGTCCCTTGACGCCGAACACGATAAAGCGGTCTGAGGTCACATTGGTGTGGCCGTTGAAAAATTGACTTTCCGCGCCCATGCACATGGAGTGGAGCCCCAGCAGGATTTCCTGCAAAAGCTCCGGCGGGTAGAGCTGGTATTTGGTTTTGTCGTAGCCCTTGTACTCGGCTTCAATCAGGGCATATAAGTCGGACAGAATGGGATAGTCCGTGGCTGCCAGCTTTCTGAAATCGGTGCGGTCGCTGATGTCGAATTGTTCGTACAGCTTGCCCAGCATGATTTCAATGGCGTCAATGTGGCGGTCGGAAAAATCTTTGTAGCATCGGAAGAAATCCTTGAGAAAGCTTATGTGCTGACTGAGCTTGGTGGACTGGCGGAATGCCTGGGGTGCATCCGTATCCTCCGGGCTGCCGCCCTCGTCCCATGTTTTCGGCTCCAGCGGGTTGATCCGGTATCGGCCTGACATAAGGTCAATGAAGCAGCCGCCGAGGTTTTCGGCCAGTTCCACATATTCGTGCTCGGGGTCCAGGCACAGCACCGACTTGCCCGATTCGAGGATATTGCAGAGAATGAGCTTTAACAGGTAGCTCTTTCCTTGGCCGGAGTTGCCGAGTATCAGCACATTCGCATTGGTCTTGTCATCGTCGCGCTTGTCAAAATCCGCAATGATATTGGAGCCGAATTTATCCCTGCCGAGATAAAACCCGCGGGGATCGGTTTTGCCGCTGTAGTTGAAGGGATAGAGGTTTGCCACGGAGCTTGCGGGCAGCACCCGTTCAAACTGGCTGGCAAACACGTTGTATCCGGCAGGACCTACGGCGAGAAAACCCTCCCGCTGGCGCAGCATGAGCCGGTCCACATTAAGCTTGCTGCGCACCAGCTCCGTGAGCACATCGGTTTGAAGGAGCTTTAGTCCATCAAGATCATGGGCGGTCAGCTCAAGAAACACAGCGCAGTGCAGAAGCGGCTCCCGGTTTCGGTGCATGGAGGACACCAGCGTGACCACATCCTGCAGATTACTTTCGGCGGTGACGGTCTGCTGGAGGTCGTTGGTACTGCTCTTATCCATGCGGTTTTTGTTGGCGGCATTATGGATGATTTTCTTTTCCTCGGCCGCTGTTACCTGACGGGTGTAGATGCGCAGGGTCACACCGTCCTTTTCTCCAAGGTGGCGCAGGATGGCCTGTTCTTCGGTGGCGGTGGGATATTCCCGCAGCACCCACACACAGCGGTAGGTGTTGCCGCAGAGGAAGTGATCCGTGTTGAATTTGATGATATCCGGTGCGATCATATCAAGGAAATCCTTGATTTTCACATCCTCCTGCGGCGGGGATTGAGTAGTTCTTTTTCTTGCCATCGGCGTTTCTTCCTTTCTGATTTTGATTTTGGGTATAGGAAAAGCCGCCACGTTTGTGACGGCTTGCGGTAAATGGGTTCACTTTGATGGAAAAGTGAGGTATAATAAGGTCTTAGTAATAATTGATCAGTATAATTTTTACACGCTGTGTTTTTATCTTACGCAACACGAAGGAGGACTTGGAATGGAAAACTGGTTTACACTAGATCGCATTGATGCAGATACTCATATTATAAGTGAATACCGGCATTGGGAGGAAACTCATTGCTACCTGCTTGAAGGCAGCGAGCGGTGTTTGCTCATTGATACAGGACTTGGCATCTGCAACATCTCCGAAGAAGTAAAAAAACTGACGGATAAGCCGGTGACTGCTGTGGCGACACATATACATTGGGATCATACAAAAAAATGTATGATTCGCTGTTTAACGATGTGACGGATGCCATCTCGCTGCTTCAGCGTGCGCAGCAAAAGACGGAGGAGCTTTTTATCTCCGGTGATGACGGCGTTATTGTGGAACTCAAAAGAGATTCAGAGCCCGACGGCAACGATAAATAGCATAGCCCGTTTACAAAAAGCAAGGAGAGCGGTTCTGCCGCCCTCCTTGTTTTGCTGCTGCAAACGTCTTTTGGGGAAAATAAAAAAGGCACACCGTGGGTTCATTCACAGTGCGCCTTGGAGAATAGTTGCAACTCGCTGCCGACAGGGGTTTCAGACTATACCGCAATCGTTTCCATGTGTTCAAAGTCAATGACCACATCCGCTTGGTCAAAGGTGATTTCGAACAGGATAAGCGCAGGAAGTACATCAGGGATGCTCATAATGTATTCCGGCAGCTTCAATAGAAACTGATCCTTGATGGCTTCCACCGAAACAGAGCTTTTCCGAACAATCCCATTCCTGACCCGAACGTGTTCTTCTCCACTTTCCGGAATCGTTGTGAATGCAGCATGAGGATTTTTCTCAAACTCCGCAACCTTTTGGTTGTCGCTAAAGGTGGAGAAATACAGGGCTTTCGTCTCTGCATCATAATAAAAATTGACGATGCGTACATTGGGCGCTCCGTCTGCCGCTGTAGCCAGCGCCATGGCTGTTTGTGTTTGCATCATGCGCTCAAATTCTTTTCTATAATCCATTTGTTATTTCGTCTCCTTCTTTTTAGGCATAGGCAATTGTGTAGCTGCTTATTTGGTAAAGGAACCAATTTCAATTAAGTTGCCCTCTGGATCTGCAACATAGCAAGTCCGCTGTCCCCACGGCTCTGTTGTAGGTTCTAAGACCGGCACGGCACCGTTTGACACAACCCGCTTAAAGGTATCATCTACTGCGGCATAGTTTTCTACACCCATCGCAATTTCATAATGGCCATGGATGCCATTCGCATAAGAAAACGACCTTTTTGCCATCTGCTCAAAATCTGTTCTGCGATAAAGTAAAAACAAAGTGCCATCTTTCACCAGATAGACATTGCTGGAATCTTCTTCCTCCTTGATTTCAAACCCAAGAACATCACGGTAAAAACGCACCATAGTCGGCATATCTTTCACGAAAATTCCGAAGCCTTCTAATTTCATACGTTTCCCCCCCTTACTTCAGAGCAATGTAGATATCAATATCACAGTTTTCCGGGTCGGCATTTCGGTATTCCTCGAAATCGCCTGTAAAGCTGCGGTCTAAATCCGTCTGCCAAATCTCTCCCCATGAGTCAGAGACGGCCTTTTCCATATGCCCATGCACAGAGAATTTTGCGTATTTTCCGGCAGGGATTGTTTTTACGGTCAGTTCAGGATTTTCTGCCTTGGAAACCTCATTACCCGCTGTTACACAGTACCCATCGGCCGTATAATCGGAATACAGCCCAATGGCGTACTCGTTTACCTTGTTTTTTATCACGGCATTGATGCCGCCTTGGTATAACTTCTCCCAAAGCCCGCCAATGATTTTCCCCATTTCAGGGTCGCTGTTGCTGGTCGCAGCACTTACCCCAACAATAATCTTTTCCTCTAAATGCACAACTTCGTAGTTCATTTGATCGTCCTCCTTGTCTTTGATACTATCATCATAGCAAAGACCAATTGACAGCAGCGTGTCATATTATAAATATTGTGCCAGTGTTTTTTGCAGCTTATCCTTGATTTGCAGGCGGATATCCTCCGGTTCTATGATCTCACAATCCTCACCAAAGGTCGCAAGATATTGATAGACCCAATCGCCTCTGGGCATGGTGAGCGTCGCAATGAAATCACCGCTGGGAAGCGTTTTGTATTGTGAAAATTCATCATAGACACGATACGCCATTTTCTTTGACAGCTTCAGTGTGATTGTCACGAAATCATCTTGAAATATTTTTGTGCCTTCAAATATCTTCGCGGAGGCAGTGCGTTCAAAGCGCTCGTCAAGCAGCTTCAATTCTTTCATGCGCCGCAGTTTGAAAAACCGATAATCTTGACGCACTGTGCAGAAAGCATAAAGATACCAGCTCTGTCCCTTAAAGCAGAGTTTCATGGGTTCTGCTGTGCGCTGCGTGCTGCCCTCACTGCTGTGATACTGAAACGCCACTTTTTTCTTTCCGAGAATGGCGCTTTTCAGCAGGCTGAACAGCTGCGCTTCCTCATCGGCGTTTGCCCAGCCGGAGAAATCAACTTCAACCCAATCGGCGCTGGTGTTTCCAAATAGGGAGGACAGCTTTTGCACCGCAGTATTGGTTTGCTCCAAGTTGACCGCATCTACTGCGTGAAGTGCAGCGAGAATATCTGACTTTTCGCCATCGGTCAGGACAGTTTTATTGAGAACGAAGTCAGGGAGCAGTGAAATTCCACCACCCTTGCCCTTGGTCATATAAATGGGTATTCCCGCCGAGGATAGAAGCTCTACATCCCGGTAAATCGTGCGGGGTGAAACCTCAAAGTGTGTTGCGAGCTCCCCGGCGGTCATACTTTTTTTGTTCAGCAATAGATAAACCATTTCGAATAGCCTGTTAATCTGCATATTATCACCTCTACTGCTTTTATTATAAGATGATAATATGACATCTACAAGACATATTAAAGCAACGAAACATTATTTGTTCCACTACATCCCCAAAATCGTCCAGAGTATCCTTGCAAAAGGATGGCGAACGGACTTTTTCATAGTATCTGTGTCCTTTCCATTGTTCATATTTGTTTAATTGAAAGTTCCGCTTTACTATGGTAAACTCACTTTATATATCTGCCGTGTAAAACTTTTGTGAAACGGTAGCATGGGAAATTAACGCTCGGTGAGCAAGTTTTATATAATTTATATAATGTGTGAGGTGGTGCAATAAATGTTTAATGAAATTTGTATCTATGAGGCAAAGATTGAAAAGCAAGAGGAAATTGAGCAACTTATGAAAGAGGTTGCCGCCTTTTATATGGAGCAGGATGGTGTTATTGAAGTTAGATATATCAAACGCACCCACCGCCAAACAGATTTTAATGCCGTTAAAGAAGGGGCATTGCCTGTTCGCCTCACACGCAATGTAGGCAAAGTCACTTATGTTTTACATTGGACTGTTAGAGATGAAGAAACTCACGCAAGGGTGTCAAAGTTAGGGTTAGAGCATTTTTACAAGCGATGGAACAGATGCTTAACCACTATGCCAAAAATTATTTTGGGTGAAAACATTGTGTAAGGGTATGAGCACACCCTCTGTTAGTGGTTTAACTTCACCTACACAATAAAATCTGACTTATCACGAATTTGAGCCGTTGCATCTTACTTGACGCAACGGCTCTTGCTTTGTCTACATGCCAAGAATAGTCCAGAGTATCCTTGCATTAGGTCGGTGAACGGATTTTAATTTTCATAAACAGCGCTTCCTTTCATATTGACATTTTTTGATGTGAAGCATATACTATATCATATCAAGATAATTTGATGTGAGGTGATAAACGTTGGAGCTTACTCCGGAGAAGAACGCTAATGTATTTAAGGCATTTTGCGATGAAAAGCGGCTTGCCATTTTGGAACTGCTGCGCAGCGGTGAAAAATGCGCCTGCGTGCTCATTGATCAAATGGAAATCGGTCAGTCCTCCTTGTCCTATCACATGAAGATTTTATGTGAATCGGGTATTGTCGAAAGCAGACAGGAAGGCAAATGGACACATTATAAAATCAGTGAACAGGGCAGCCACGAGGCCATGCTCCTGTTAAAAGCAATTACCACCCCCAATGCAACCGCTGAAGATACTCGTTGTTGCAATCAATAACGGCCATCTGATGGAAGATGGCTTTTATTCGGCACAACATATCAAGTTTTTTTGATATGACTATTGAATTTAAGAAAGAGAGGCGCTTACCCTATGGAGATCCTTCAAAATACGTGGCTGTTCTTTCAAGACCAAGTGCTTGGAATGAAATGGCTCAACGCCCTAATCGGTAATCTGCTCTCGTTGTTCGGTCTTGATGTAACAGGACGAATTGGTGGCAGCGTTCAATTCTTTATCTATGATGTACTAAAAATCACCGTACTGCTCTGCGTGCTGATTTTCATCATCTCGTACATTCAAAGCTACTTCCCGCCGGAACGAAGCAAGAAAATTATGAGCCGCTTTCACGGCGTGTGGGCAAATATCATGGCAGCACTGCTTGGCACGGTAACGCCTTTTTGCTCTTGCTCCTCCATACCTCTGTTCATTGGATTTACCAGTGCCGGACTGCCCCTTGGCGTGACTTTTTCCTTTCTGATTTCCTCACCCATGGTAGACCTCGGGTCGCTCGTTCTGCTCATGAGCATCTTTGGCACAAAGGTCGCTATCGTCTATGTCGTTGTGGGCCTGGTTATCGCGGTCGTTGGCGGTACGCTGATTGAAAAACTTCACATGGAAAACTATGTGGAAGAATTCATTCGCTCGGCAAGCGGCGTAGATTTTGAATCGCCTGACTTAACCCGCAAAGAGCGTGTCATTTACGCCAAGGATCAGGTGGTGTCAACCTTCAAAAAAGTTCTGCCGTACATTCTGGTTGGCGTGGGCATCGGAGCTATCATCCACAACTGGATTCCTGAAAGCTGGATTGAGATGGTGCTTGGCAGCAATAATCCTTTTGGGGTAGTGCTGGCAACTCTGCTTGGCGTTCCCATGTACGCTGACATTTTCGGCACGATTCCGGTGGCCGAAGCGCTGCTCTACAAAGGCGCGCAGCTTGGTACGGTTCTCTCCTTTATGATGGCAGTCACAACGCTTTCCCTGCCCTCCATCATCATGCTGCGCAAGGCGGTAAAGCCGAAGCTGTTGGGCACATTTATTGCCATCTGCACCATCGGCATTATCATTGTTGGCTATCTGTTTAATATTTTCCAGTATCTACTGGTTTAATGGGAGGGAAAGAGAATGGCTAAAAACTGGTATCCAGTCATCGATTATCTTGCTTGCACTGAATGCGGAACCTGCGTGGATTTTTGCTCCCACAGTGTTTATAACAAAGCAAAAGCCCCGTCCCCTGTGGTGATGCAACCCGGAAACTGCATTGACCGTTGCCACGGCTGCGGCAACAAGTGTCCGGCAGGCGCCATCTCCTATGTAGGCGACGATACTGGCTGGACACCGCCAAACGGCGAATGCAGTGCAAAAAAAAGCGTAGATTGCTGCCGCGGCGGGGCTTGTGAGGAGGATTCCTCCAAGGCTGTGCTTGTGGAATATCTCTATCTTGATCTCAATACCTGTGACCGCTGTATCGGCGCCGATGCGGTACTGGAAGAAGTTTTGGGCAGTATCGCGCCCGCTCTGGAGGCTGCCGGATATACCATGCGGCTTCAAAAGGTACAGATCGCCACAAAAGAACTGGCGGAGCACTACCGATTCCTTGCGTCGCCCACCATTCGTGTAAATGGGCAGGATATCTGCGGACCTGTTGCGGAAAACACCTGCGGCTGCTGTGGTGAAATCAGCGGAACCGATGTGACCTGTCGTACCTTTGCATACAAAGGTCAAGCCTATGAAGTACCGCCCAAAGCCATGCTGGCCGAAGGAATTCTAAGAGCTGTGCTCGGCATGGTGCAGCCCGTTTGTGACTGCGGCGAGTATTCACTTCCAGAAAATCTCAAAAACTTCTTTGAGGGAAAAGCTGTGAAGACCGGTTGCTGCCCTGAAGGTACTTGCGGATGAGTAAACAAAGGATATAAAAACAGTTATTCCACTTTTGATTTTCGCCGTCATTGCCGAGATTGACCTTTACGGTTTTGGGTATCCTTGCGGCCACGGCGGGCAGCCTTGTATGGAGTGTTTTGCTACTGCTGCTCTATTTCATTGGGCACGGCATTCTCGCCGTGATTGCGGAGCCTTCCATGGGCTTTGCCCAAAAGCTCTCCCAAAGCGAGAAGTATGGAAAAGCCAGCGCTATTTTGAAAATCGTCATGGGCGCGGTGATCCTGCTCATCGGTTTCTATTTGTTATATTCAGGTTTCTAATCATGAATTTAAGGAGGTTTTTATTATGGCATTGTTTGGTTTTGGTAAAAAGAAAAATGCAGAGGAAGAATTGGTGCAGTGTGGTTGCGGGGAAATGTGCAAGCCCTCCGAAATTGCCGCAAAGAAAGCTGACGAAGAAGCAAAAGCAAAAAACTCCGGTTGCTGCTGTGGCGGTGACTGCAATACAGAAACGATTGCGGAAGCCGAAAAAGCAAAAGTGAGCGGTTCATCCGTCAAGGTGCTTGGCTCGGGCTGTGCAAAGTGCAATCAACTGGAAGCGGCTACCTTGGAAGCGCTCAAAGAGCTTGGCATGGATGCCACCATTGACCATGTGACAGACTTTACACAGATCGCTGCTTACGGTGTGATGACAACTCCTGCATTGGTTGTGGACGGCAAGGTCGTTTCCTTTGGAAAGGTTTTAAAAAAGGACGAGGTCGTTAAAATCCTGCAAAAAGTACGGGGGTAAATTTATGGCAAAGGAAAAATCACAAAGCATTGGCTTCTTTCAAAAATACCTGACCGTGTGGGTTGCTCTCTGTATGACGGCAGGTGTTTTAATTGGTAAACTTTTACCTGCCGTTCCTGCATTTTTAGGCCGTTTTGAGTATGCCAGAGTTTCTATTCCGGTCGCCATCCTCATTTGGGTGATGATTTATCCCATGATGATGAAGGTGAATTTCCAGAGCGTCAAAAATGTGGGGAAAAACCCAAAGGGGTTATTCGTCACATGGGTGACAAACTGGCTCATCAAGCCGTTCACCATGTACGGTATCGCCGCGCTATTTTTCTATGTGGTTTTTAAGGGCTTGATTGCCCCTGACCTCGCCAAGGAGTATCTGGCGGGTGCAGTACTCTTGGGTGCGGCACCCTGCACAGCGATGGTGTTCGTCTGGAGCACGCTCACCAAAGGAAACCCTGCCTACACCGTAGTACAGGTAGCAACCAACGATTTGATTATTCTGGTTGCCTTTGTGCCGATTGTGAAATTCCTACTGGGCGTTTCCAACGTGTCCGTGCCATGGGACACGCTGATTTTATCGGTCATTTTATTTGTAGTCATTCCGCTTGCGGGCGGTATTCTGACCCGTGTGCTGGTGACAAATCGCAAGGGCACAGAGTATTTTGAAAACACCTTTGTCCATAAATTTGATAATGCCACCAGCATTGGTCTGCTGCTCACTTTGGTATTGCTGTTTTCCTTCCAAGGTGATGTGATTTTGAATAATCCGCTGCACATTCTACTCATTGCTGTGCCGCTTGTTTTGCAAACTTTCCTTATTTTCTTCATCGCTTATTTTGCTTGCAAATGGCTGAAGCTGCCCCATGATATTGCCGCCCCTGCGGGGATGATTGGCGCGTCCAACTTCTTTGAACTGTCGGTCGCTGTGGCGATTGCATTGTTTGGTACTACTTCACCGGCGGCTCTTGCCACCGTAGTTGGCGTGCTGACCGAGGTGCCGGTGATGCTGTTGCTTGTAAAAATCGCCAACAAAACGAAAGGATGGTTTCCAGTATGAGCAAACCTAAAGTAGCATTTATCTGCGTACACAACTCCTGCCGCAGCCAAATTGCCGAAGCACTGGGCAAGTACCTTGCGTCTGATGTCTTTGAAAGCTATTCTGCCGGAACGGAAGTAAAGCCGCAAATCAATCAGGATGCTGTGCGGCTGATGAAGCAGATTTATGGCATCGACATGGAGCGAACTCAGCGCAGTAAGCTGCTGGAGGAGATTCCCCCAGTGGATATCGTGGTGACCATGGGCTGCAATGTGCAGTGTCCTTTTTTGCCCTGTATGCACAGGGAGGATTGGGGGTTAGATGACCCAACCGGCAAAAGCGATGTGGACTTTGAACGTACTATAAAAGCAATCCGCTCTAAAATTGAGAATTTGAGAGAGCGAATCGCTGACAACAAACTATAAAGAACGAGGCTGGCGTTTGTCAGCCTCGTTTTCCTATTCTCCGTTACATCCCCAGTATCGTCCAGTCAATACTTGCATAAGGACAGTGGAAATTTGCGGCAACATATGGTACGATAACTTTTAACAAGTATTTGAATTGCTAATTATTTATAATCTGTACAGTAATTAAAGGCATCCGTAAACTCCTGCTGCAGCCAAATTACGGAGATTATCGGCAAGCACTTTATCTCATATGTGCAACTTATATCAGGTAATTGTCTGTGAGAATTGATATACTGGAGAAAGGAGTGAAGCAAATGTCTGTTCAAACAATAGAAACAATGGCAAAGTGGGTAGAAAATAACATAACAGAAAGCCCAAGCCTGCAAGATATGTCATCATATGTTGGTTATTCACCGTATTACTGCTCTACAAAGTTTCGGGAGCACATGGGTATGACATATAAACAATTTCTTGCCCAATGTAAATTAAAAGCTGCTGCTAATGATCTTTGCATAACCAATGACAGAATAACCGATATTGCTTTTCGATATGGGTACTCGTCATCTGAAGCGTTTGCAAGAGCTTTTTCACAAGCGTTTCAATGCTCGCCACGCCAATATCGGAAAACTTCCGGTGTTTCTCTTAGCTCACCTTAGTCTATAGGGCGTATTGCTCCCTCCGAATTTGTAAATGCGAGGAGATAAAATGTCTGACAAGTTTGGAAGAAATGATCTCTGCTGGTGTGGCAGCGGTCGAAAATATAAGAAATGTCATGGCCCTATTGATGAGCAAATTGAAATTTACCGCTTAAAGGGATATGAAGTGCCTTATCGAAAATTGCTTAAAACAAAACAACAGATTGAAGGTATTCGGGAAAGCAGCAAACGAAACATCGCTTTACTGGATTTCATTGCAAATTATGCGGTTGATGGAATCACCACGGAAGAGCTTGACCGGCTTATCTTCGAAAAAACCAAGGAACTGGGAGGCGTTCCAGCAACACTCAATTTTGACGGATACCCTAAGAGCGTGTGTATCTCAATTAATGATGTTGTATGTCATGGTATCCCCTCTGATCGTATATTCCTGCGAAACGGCGATATTGTAAATATTGATGTGTCTACAATTTATAACGGATTTTTTTCAGATTCTTCACGCATGTTTTGCATTGGTGCTGTTTCCGCTGAGAAACAAAAACTGGTTGATGTTGCGAAAGAGTGTGTGGAGCTGGGCATTGAACAGGTAAAACCGTGGGGATTTCTTGGTGATGTTGGGCAAGCTGTTCAAGACCATGCAAGGGAAAATGGATATTCTGTCGTTCGAGAAATCGGAGGCCACGGTATTGGTCTACAATTTCATGAAGATCCTTGGGTCGGTTATGTGACAAAGCAAGGAACAGGAATGCTCTTAGTCCCAGGACTTGTTTTTACTGTAGAGCCTATGATAAATATGGGAAAATCCAATATAGTAACAGATAAATGCGATAATTGGACTATTCGCACTGCTGATGGGAAGCCTTCTGCGCAATGGGAAAAACAGGTG
Source organism: Candidatus Fimivivens sp. (assembly GCA_031983305.1). Classification (GTDB taxonomy): domain Bacteria; phylum Bacillota; class Clostridia; order Oscillospirales; family Ruminococcaceae; genus Yanshouia. The sequence goes on from DALYYK010000003.1 coordinate 26,143, forward strand.
TTAGTAACCGAAACTGGTTATGAGGTGTTGGCATATTAATGAACAGTTAGGAATAACCAGAATTTCTTATTATGAGCATAATGAGAACCTAAATGAGCAGACCCAGCTCCTTGCAGAACTGGACCTACTCATTATTACTACATGCCAAGAATAGTCCAGACAATCCTTGCATAAAGACGGTGAACGGATTTTTGTTTTCATTTTAATTCTCCTTACATCTTCTATAATATTCTGGTTGACAATGATTGCAATCTTGCATATAATATATAGAATCTCTTTGCACTGCATTACATTCAGCATGAATGCGAGATCAACAGTACAAACTGAGCAGGCGATGAACCTTTTTGTAAAGGTCATGGGGCCGGGCCGCCCAATGAGCGGCAACAGATTGCAATTTGAGCACATCTGTGGGACAGTAGTATGTTCCATAGGTGTGCTATTTTTTATACCCTGATGGAACACATGACCCCGAAATGGAGTGCCATAGAGCTATCAAACGACTGCCGAAAGGCTAAAACGGAGGTAACTTTTATGACAGACAAAAAGCAAAACATGGCTGGCTTAACCGCCACCGAAGCAAAACGATTGCAGGAGCAATATGGTAAGAATGAATTGACCGCACGGAAAAAAGAAAGCTTTTTCAAAAAAATCCTGCATATTATCTGCGAACCAATGTTCTTACTGCTCATTGTTGCTGCGACCATTTATTTTATTCTGGGAGAATCCAGGGATGGTGCGATTATGCTCATTTTTGTGGTGGGCATCATTAGCATTGATGTAATTCAAGAATGGAAAACCGATAAAGCCCTAAATGCCCTGAAAGATTTATCTGCCCCGCATGTCACTGTTATTCGTGATGGCAAGGAGCAGACCATTGCAAGTGCTGACCTTGTGCCCAGCGACTTAATGATGATTTATGAGGGGGTTAAAATCCCGGCAGACGGCATTATAATAAAATGTAACGACCTGTGTGTCGATGAATCTTCGTTGACCGGCGAAGCGGAAGGTGTGTGGAAAATCAACACTGAGAGTGCAGATTCAACAAGCGACTATTGGCGGCGTGATTATTGTTATGCTGGCACGCTGGTTACACAGGGCACAGCAACGGTACTGGTAGATAAAATTGGTGGCAGCACCGAATATGGAAAAATCGGTGCTAATGTTGCATCTGCACCAGAGGAACCCACACCCCTACAAAAGCAAACCGGAAGTCTTGTTAAACTATGCGCAGGAATTGCTGCAGTCTTGTTTGCCCTTGTAGGAATATTCACATGGCTAAATATTCCTGACCACAGCTTTGGCGACAGGCTGATTGAAAGCATTTTGTCGGGCATCACCCTTGCCATGGCAATGATTCCAGAAGAGTTTCCTGTCATCCTCACGGTATTTTTATCAATGGGAGCTTGGCGACTTGCCAAAAAGCAGTCACTGGTGCGCAAGTTGCCTTCAGTGGAAACGCTTGGCGCCGTATCTGTGCTATGCGTAGATAAAACAGGTACCATCACGATGAATCAGATGACCGTGCAGGATACGTGGGCTACTGATGGCAACACCATAGCACTTTGTGAAGTAATGGGTATGGGCTGCGAGACCGATGCCTATGACCCAATGGAAAAGGCAATGCTCAAGCATTGCGAAACCCTTGGAATTTTAAAGGAAGATCTTTTTGCTGGAGAACTAATCAGCGAATATGCCTTTACAAATGAGTTGAAGATGATGGGGCATATTTGGCGCAGAGATGACGGAATTACCGTTGCCGCAAAAGGGTCCCCTGAGCGTATCTTAACTATTTGTAAGCTTACAGATTTAGAAAAACAAACAGCAGAACAGAAGATCACCGAAATGTCCAAACAAGGTTTGCGTGTAATTGCAGTTGCCACTGCAAAGCTACAAAGTGAAGCAGAAATTCCTGCACAGATCACAGACTGCCATTTAACGCTTTGCGGACTGATCGGGCTTGCCGACCCACCCCGTGAAGGTGTAAAAGCAGACATCGCCGTTTGCAATAAAGCGGGTATTCGTGTTGTTATGATTACAGGTGATAATGGCATCACCGCCGCGTCTATCGCAAAGAAAATCGGTATGCAAAACAGCGACCATATCATTACAGGCGATATGCTAAGCGAAATGACCGATGAAGAACTGCGTGAAAAAGTGAAGGATGTCAGCATTTTTTCTCGTGTCATTCCTGAACATAAAATGCGTATTGTAAAAGCATTCAAAGATAACGGTGAAATTGTCGCGATGACCGGTGATGGCGTGAATGATGCACCCGCTCTCAAATATGCCGATATTGGCATTGCAATGGGTAAACGCGGCAGTGAAGTTTCCCGTGAAGCAGCAGATCTCATTCTAATGGACGACAATTTTACTACTATTGTAGAAACGGTAAAAGACGGTCGCCGTATTTATGATAACATTCGCAAGGCTGTGGGCTATGTGTTCACCATTCATATTCCCATTGCCTTTGCCTCCTTACTTGCACCAATCCTTGGCATTGCCCCCTCAGCACTGCTTTTACTTCCTCTCCACGTTGTTCTGCTCGAGCTACTCATTGACCCTACCTGCTCGATTGTACTAGAGCGTCAGCCTGCCGAAGCAGACATTATGGAGCGAAGCCCTCGAGATCCAAAGGAAAAACTGTTGACCGCAAAAACTCTAGCCAAAAGCATTTTGCAGGGACTTATCATTTTTGCGGCCTCCTTTGGAACGTATTACGTAATCCTCGATGGAAATGTTGATAATGCACCAGTTGCCCGGGCAATGGGGCTTGCAATTATCATGCTATCCAACTTGTTTCTTGTACAGGTCAATAGTTCTGATCACGATTTTACCTTTCAATCGGTAAAGCGCCTTGTGAAAGACAAAGTGATGTGGGCAGTTAACCTTGGTACACTGGCTATGCTTGGCATTATTTTGTATTCGCCACTCAATGGCTTATTAAAGTTGGCACCACTTTCTGCTTCTCTGTTATTAAAGGCTGTTATTATTGCATTTATCGCAGTGTTTTGGTTTGAGTTAGTGAAACTGGTAAAACGACAAAAACTGAAAAATGGTTCAATGCAATAAAAATAAGAGCTGCGTGAATTCTCACGTGGCTCTTACTTTTTTTACATGTATTGTGGTTTCAATCCCCCAATCTATCGGCATCTGCCTTAGTTTTGTGCACTGTGCCATGCGGATGATGTGGTGGTGCATAAATTGAATAGAGTTTTAAAGGGCATCGCCCTTTATTAACAACATTATGCCATGTTCCGGCAGGGACAAAAATAACATCATCTGCTGCTATACATTGCTGGAAATCCAATTGCTCTTTGCGGTTTCCCATCAAAGCAACACCGTTTCCTTGTTCGATACGCAAAAACTGATCAGTATCTGGATGTATCTCTAACCCAATTTCACCGCATACGGGAATACTCATCAGAGTTAACTGCAGGTGACATCCAGTCCACAATGTCGTGCGATAGTTCTGATTCCGCCCAGTTGCTTGCGAAATGTTGGTAACATAGGGATAAGGCCCATGGTCTTGTTGGCATGACTCTACGGTCTGATTTCCGCAACCCCTTCTGTTTTCATTATATCGACTCACAAAAAAACACCTCCTTTTTCAGCTTAGGTAACATCACAAAATTATAAATTGCACAGCATTACCCTTATATATCTTATGCGATTGGATTAATAGGGTGATTGAATCCTGAGGGTAATTACACTTAAACCCCTCTCGATGATATTAATCCTGGATACAAAGATAGGCTTACAACCTTTTTAATAAAGTAAATAAGGAGCTACATCACGTTGTGATATAACTCCTTATCTTTATTGTTCCGAATATTCTATTGCATGAACCGGACATGCCTTTATTACACTTTGGAGTTTTTCATAATCAAGAGCCTGTTTATCATATGCTTTGACAACAGCTTTTTTCCCTTGCATTATAAACAGTGTGGGATAGTTCTTTGCACAAAGGGTACAGCCCATACAGGCATCCTTGTTAATATGGAGGCCGGGCTTAGCCAGCATTTCTCCCGGTAGATCCTCATCCCGAATAATTTTTGCCGAAATCCATGAGAAGATGATTATGGCAAGTACAGTGAGCGCCCAACGAATGGCCATGAACTTGGGACCTAAAAACTTTGCTTCATTACCTTCTGGCACTTTCTACCCAGCAAAAATCGGAATCTGTTTTGCTACCTATCACAAAAAAGCAGCTTGCTGACTACTTCGGTGTACAACGCCCCTCACTTTTCAGGGAACTGAAACGAATGAAGGACGAAGGCTTAATTGAGATTGCAAACAAAAAAATATATATCAAATTTATCAGTGAGCCATGGTATTTTTCTTAAGAAGCTTTACCCTTATTTTAGATTATGAAATTAAGCCGTTGCATCTTTATCTTGATGCAACGGCTCCTGCTTTGTCTACATCCCCAAAATCGTCCAGAGTATCCTTGCAAAAGGATGGCGAACGGACTTT
>DALYYK010000003.1:30715-31621 GCA_031983305.1 Candidatus Fimivivens sp.
GCATCTTACTTGACGCAACGGCTCTTGCTTTGTCTACATGCCAAGAATAGTCCAGTCAATGCTTGCATATAGACGGTGAACGGATTTTAATTTTCATAGCACCGAACCCCTCCCTGTTGTCTATATTTAATTAATTGAAACTTCCATTTTGCTATGGTAAACTTATTTTATATATTTACCGAGTAAAACTTTTTTGAAACGGTAGTGAGGAAAAATTTGCCCCGAAGGGGTGTATTTATATTTGCTTGATTCGCATTAGGCGGATAAACATAATGAAAACTTTACTTTGAAGATGAGGGGGAATAATTTGATTATAAAAGATAACAAGCAATTCAATATATTCCCCTCGCATGTGGGGCTGAGAAAATATATTCAATATTACAACGTCGTATTTCCATCGAATAATACATTTACCGCACAATATACGCTTATGCCTAACGCTTGCGGAACATTGTCGCTTGCTTTTGACGGAAACGCAGTCATTGCTGAACTGTGGGGAGCATCTTTAACCCCGGTATTGTTAGGAATGGAACCAAATAGTTATCATGTCCTATTGCTTGTACAACTTTCTCCCTATGGTTTGTATCAAATTACTCGTCAAAGCCAAGCGGAGTTTGCAGATAAACGACTGACGCTTGAGGATATTGACAATGAGCTGTTTTATTCGCTGCATCAGGCTTTTGTAGCATCAAAAACTGTATCCGATTTGGTGAATACTTGTGAGGAAATTTTATACCGACGCATGGAAAAGCATGTTGTTTCGGACTCTTTGGTGTTGGCAACCAAAGTGATTTCTGATAATTATGGACAAATACAAGTGAAAGAAGTTGCCAGACAATCCCATTATAGTGGGCGACAGCTAAACCGCTTGTTTCTTGTGCAAATTGGGATGAATGTTAAGGACTT
>DALYYK010000004.1:0-17425 GCA_031983305.1 Candidatus Fimivivens sp.
ATCAAGGAGCACGGCGTTTTGCAACCATTGGTCGTGCGCCCGCGCCCCAATGGGCGTTATCAGATTGTCGCGGGCGAGCGCCGCTGGCGCGCCTCGCGCATCGCGGGGCTGACCGAGCTGCCGGTTATCATCCGCGAATTGACCGACGAGCAGGCCTTTGAGATCGCGCTCGTCGAGAATTTAGTCCGCGCCGATTTAAACCCGATTGAAGAGGCGATGGGCTACCGCACGCTGATGGAAACCTTTTCGATGACGCAGGAGCGTATCGCGCAGCGGGTCGGGCGATCTCGATCGGCCGTCGCCAACGCGCTTCGTTTATTGAGTTTGCCCAAGGAAGTATTATCCATGCTTGAAAAGGGCAACCTCTCTTCAGGGCACGCGCGCGCGCTGCTGCCGCTGAGCGAGCGGGACGCGTTGGAGGCGGCCAACCGCGTTATGTCCCAGGCGCTTTCAGTGCGCCAGACCGAACAGCTCGTTAAGCTTTTGCAAAAATCGACGACGACGCCTAAAGCTCCCGCGTCGACCCCATCGTTTTACCGCGAGATGGAGCTGGCGCTCAAAGGCACCCTCTCCCGCCGCGTGCGGGTCGTCCCCAAGGGCAAGGGCAAGGGCGAATTGGTGCTGGAATTCTATTCCGACGACGAGCTGCGCGAGCTCGGCAAAAAGCTAGGAAAATAGCGGGCATTAAAGCATCGCCCGCAGACCATAAAGAAAAGTCAGAAAAAAGAAACGGATTGGTGAAGCATCATGCTGGATATGAAGATCATCAGGCAAGACCCCGAGCAGGTAAAGCAGGCCTGCCGCAACCGTAACAAAGACCTTGACGCTGTTGTCGACGAAATTCTTGCGATCGACGCTGAGCGCCGTGCCATCACGGCCGAGGCCGACACGCTCAAGGCGCGGCAGAACCAGGCCAGCCGCGAGATTCCCGCGATTAAAAAGGCGAGCGGCGACGTTTCCGCCGTCATGGCCGAGATGAAGGAGATTTCCGCCAAGGTCGGCGAATTGGACCAGCAGCTCTCAGCGTTGGAGGAGAAACAGCGCGATCTGGCGCTCTCGATTCCAAACCTGCCGCATGAGAGCGTGCCGGTCGGCAAGGACGACAGCGAGAACGTCGAGATTCGCCGCTGGGGTACCCCGACCGAGTTCCCGTTTGAGCCGAAAGCCCACTGGGATGTCGGCGCGGATCTGGGCATTTTGGATCCCGAGCGCGCCGCGAAGGTAACCGGCAAGCGCTTTCATTTCTACCGCGATCTTGGCGCACGCTTGGAGCGCGCCATCATCAACTACTTCCTCAACACCCACACGGCCAACGGCTACACCGAGATTCAGCCGCCCTTTATCGCAAACCGCGCCTCGATGACCGGCACCGGTCAGTTACCCAAGTTTGAGGAGGACATGTTCAAGCTCGAGGGCTTGGATTATTTCCTGATTCCCACCGCCGAGGTACCGGTGACCAACCTGCACCGCGACGAGATTTTGTCGGGCAGCGAGCTGCCGCTGAAATACTGCGCCTACTCCGCCTGCTTCAGAGCCGAGGCCGGTTCCGCCGGGCGCGACACCCGCGGCCTTATCCGCCAGCACCAGTTTAACAAGGTTGAGCTGGTCAAATTCGCCGACCCCGCGACCAGCTACGACGAGCTCGAGGAGCTGACCCACGAAGCCGAGCTGGTGTTGCAGGGCTTAGGACTGCCCTACCGTGTTGTCGCCCTTTCCTCGGGCGATCTGGGCTTCTCTTCGGCCAAGACCTACGACATCGAGGTCTGGATGCCCTCCTACGGCCGTTATGTCGATATTTCGTCCTGCTCCAACTTTGAAGATTTTCAGGCGCGCCGTTTGGCCTGCCGCTATAAATACGACAAGGGCGACAAAGCACAGCTCGTGCACACACTCAACGGCTCGGGCGTCGCGGTCGGCAGAACGGTGGCTGCGATTCTCGAAAACTTCCAGAACGGCGACGGCTCGGTCACAATTCCCGAAGCGCTGCGCCCGATGATGGGCGTCGACCGCATCGCCAAGTGATGGCGCGCTACTCTTACAGCCGCGCGCAGACGGTGCCCATCTATGACTGCGATCTGTTTTGCCGCCTGCGGCCCTCGGCTATGCTGCGGTATATCCAGTCGGTCTCGGGGGAGCATCTGGACGCACTGGGGCTCTCACACCAGCGTCTTTATGACGAGGGCTTTGTTTTTTTGATCGCCGGTACGGCGCTTAAAGTCCACCGCGCACCGGCCGCCAGCGAACATATTGTCATTTCAACCGCGCCCTTAACGGGGCGCGGTGCCAATATGCTGCGCGAGACGATCCTGTCCGACCAAAACGGCGCGCTGCTGGCCGAATGCCAGACCAATTGGGCGCTCATTGATTCGCACACCGGTCGCCTGCTGCGCCCCTCCGCCTTCCCTTATGCGCTGCCGATGCTCGAGGGCGAATGGACGCCGTTTTCTGACCCGACGCGAATCCGCATTCACACCGGTGAAACGCTAGGCGAGAGCACCCCGCGCGTTGTGCGTCTCTCAGACCTTGACCAGAATCTGCATATGAACAACACCGTGTACGCCGATATTCTTACTGACGGCTTCGGCGACGCTTATATCGCGAGCGGCGGCATTGACACGCTGTTTTTACGCTATCATTTGCAGGCCAAGCTGCACGACTGCCTGACATTGCAATACAGCCACAACGGCCAACTGTTTACAGTCGGCGCACAGCTTGAAGAAAAGAACTGCTTTGAGGGGGCTTTTTCTCTCAAACCTCTTGAATCCGTTTAAGACAGGTGCTAGAATAGACAAAATATTTTGAAACCGCATCGATAACCGAAAGGAGAGAACTATGCTCAACATTGATTACAGCAGCAAATTTGTAAGCGAGGGGCTGACATTTGACGATGTCCTGCTCATTCCGGCTTACTCGGACATCATTCCGCGCGACATCGACCTGCATACCGTGCTGGCCCGTGACATCATATTGAACACCCCCATTATTACGGCAGCAATGGACACCGTCACCACCTCGCCGATGGCGATCGCCATCGCGCGCGAGGGCGGCATCGGCGTCATCCACAAAAACATGTCGATTGAGGAACAGGTCGGCGAGGTGGACAAGGTCAAGCGCTCTGAAAACGGCGTCATTGTCAACCCCTTCTATCTCTCACCCGAGCATTATGTCACCGACGCGGACCGGCTCATGGGCCGCTACCGCATCTCGGGCGTGCCGATCTGCGATGAGAATATGCGGCTGGTCGGCATCATCACCAACCGCGACCTGCGCTTCTTAAAGGATTTCGATGTGCCGATCAAGGACGTCATGACCAAGGATGGGCTGATCACCGCCCCGGTGGGCACCACGCTCGAGCAGGCTCAGTCGATTCTGTCCAAGTATAAAATCGAGAAGCTGCCGATTGTCGATAATGACTACAAGCTCAAGGGCCTGATCACGATTAAGGATATTGAAAAGGCAGTGCGGTACCCCAACTCGGCGCGTGACAAGAGCGGGCGTCTGCTCTGCGCCGCCGCCATCGGCGTTACCTCGAATGTGCTGGAACGCGCCGAAGCGCTGATTCACGCACAGGTGGATGTGCTGGTACTCGACTCGGCCCACGGCCACAGCAAGAACATCATCGATTGCGTTAAAAAAGTACGCGACGCCTTCCCCGACGTCGCGATCGTCGCCGGTAACATCGCAACCGCCGAGGGCGCCGAGGCGCTCATCGACGCGGGCGCCGACTGCATCAAGATCGGCATCGGTCCCGGTTCCATCTGCACCACCCGCGTTGTCGCGGGCTGCGGCGTGCCACAGATTTCGGCCATCTACAACGCCTGCTGCGCCGCCGCAAAGCGGGGCATCCCCACCATTGCCGACGGCGGCATTAAATACTCGGGCGATATCGTCAAAGCGTTGGCCGCCGGCGCGAACGTCGTCATGCTCGGCAGCCTGTTGGCCGGTTGCGCCGAGTCGCCCGGCGAGACCGAGATTTATCAGGGCCGAAACTTTAAGGTCTACCGCGGCATGGGCTCACTTGCCGCGATGGAAAAGGGCTCGAAGGACCGTTACTTCCAGGAGGACGCGCGCAAGCTCGTACCCGAGGGCGTCGAAGGCCGCGTACCGTATAAGGGTCCGCTGTCCGACACAGTATACCAGCTCATCGGCGGCGTCCGCTCCGGCATGGGCTACACCGGCTGCCAGACCATCACCGAGCTGCATGAGAAAGCGCAGTTTGTCCGCATCACGGGTGCAGGTCTCAAAGAGAGCCACCCGCACGACATCTATATCACCAAAGAAGCCCCCAACTATTCGGTGGGCGTATAAAGCACAAGAACACCCCGGGAATCTGCGGCTTGCAGATTCCCGGGGTGTTTTACCAATCCACAAAATAGGGGTGACAAAACCGCATAGCGGTATCTTTTTATTTTAAGCCTGCGCAATCTCCATCATACGGTCGAATTTATCCGCCTTTTTCTGTGCGGCCTCCAACTCGATTTGCAGCTTTTGGCGCTCGGCCCGCTCGGCCTCGTACAGCATCTTATAGTTTGGCGGTGTACCCGCGGCCAGCCCGTTGAGCCCCGCCGCCGCAATAATCGACGGATAATCGCGGTAGCAATAGTTGCGGTCGCACGGGCCGGTAACGCCCGCACAGGTGCCTTTATCCCCAAGATATTGCCACATACCGTAATCGCTTTGGCCAAGCTGGCTTTGCAGTAGGCTCTCGCTGCCGCGATAATCGGCCACCCACAAATCATAAGCAGCCAGCCGCGCGCGATCAAGATATTGTATTGCAAAAGCCGTGTAGGTGTACCACATCGCATAGTAGCCCAGCCGTTTGACCTCGTCGAGAAATGCGATGACGGTATCGGTCAGGCCGCTCTTCCCCTGCTGGGTCAGGCTGGGCAGTGCGGTCTCTTCGACGTCAAACGCGATCGGCAGGTTGATCATACCGGGATAGCGTTTGGCAATCTCGACGCATTCAGCCGCCGCAATTTTCGCCGCCTCGGGCGTCTTGGTATAGGTGTAAACGTATAGCCCCACATCTAGCCCCGCGGCGCGCGCACCGCGAATGCTCGAGGTGAGACTCTGATCTACGGCGTTATTTGCGGCGATCTGCCCCTCATATCCGGCCCAGCCGATGCGGATCATGACGCCCTTCATACCGGCGGCCTTAACCGCATGCCAATTGATGGCGCCGCGCCGCACATTGTGTTCAGATATATCAATCATTTCAAGCATGGCGAATCCCCCGTGCGTTCAATGTCAGGCATTGTGCTGTCCAACAGCTCATCAAGCTGCATTTTAGCGTATGCCGCCATTGCGTCAAAGGTGCTTTGTACAAGGTGTTCAATCATCGACTTCGTAATAATCACGCCCAAGGGCGCGGGAATCATGCTGTGCACGATGCGGCAAACCCACTCAAACTTGATGCCGCCCGTCTTGACGCCGCTATATGCCGCCTCTGCCTGCACAATCAGGCGGCTGACAACGCCTTGCAGCTTGGCGTTGGTGCGATAATAGACCAACGCCAGCCCCATCGACAATAAAGCAAACCATTTAACGACTTCTATCAGATGTTCCATTTTAAAAAACGTGTTTATTTTCCTCCCTCCTCTGTTTTATTTTTAAGTACCTCGAGCGTTCTGGTGACAACGGGAGGCACCGGCACACCCATCAGTCCGAGGTTTTCAAGAATGCTCACCGTCTCGTTTGTAACAAGCGCGATAACAACGGCATCTCGGATATAGTTGGCGCCAACCAGCAAATCTAATTGACAGGCGATATAAACCAGCATCAGCATGCCGCCTTTGCGAAACAGCCCCCGAAGCCCCGCCGCAGAAGACAGCGCGCCGCCCTCGGTCTTATCGCTTTTCCCAAACACCGCCGCAACAGTGACGCCAGTAATGTAATCCGCCGCCATAAAACCGACGAGCGTCTGCAAGGCCGTGTCCCATCCGCCAAGCAGCGCCGTCAAGACCGCTCCGGCCATGCCGACCGTCGTGCTGGCGACCGTTTTTGTGCTATCCATCTTATAAACCCCTCACTCGCAGTCCCGCGCGGCGACATTTTTAACATCCGCACAAGGTATTATTCAACCCACACGCCAGATTCAAACCGGCTCCAAACTAATGCCTTTTGATCAAGCTGCGCAAAGGTTAGATTTTCGCTGTCCAACTCCGCCCAGCTCAACGGCTGATACTCCGTCTGCACCGACAGGATAAACGAAGCCCCCGCCACCACCGTGGCAGGGGCTATCGCCGCCGACAGAAAACTAATCGACATAGAGCATCAGTCGCTCCTTCCGGATTTCGGGCGGCACCGTCACCGAGAGTTCGAGCTGATACACGCCCTTTTCAGCCGGGGCGATCAGCGCGCGGATCGTCCTGCCGTCCACCTCACAGGCGCTGCCGTCCACCGGCCCACCATTTTGCGTCAGCGACCAGACCGCTTCGGTAATCACCACCGTGTCGTTCTGTCGCTTCGGCCGCAGCTCAAATTCAAGATAGCGTTGCTCGCCCAGCGCAAAGCGAATACTATTCATGCGCCACACCTCCAATGCCGTACAAATTGCAGCTGCCACCGCTCCGGCAGCAGGTCAACAGAAAGCCCGTCCGACAGCGGCAGGAATGCCGCCATCTCCTGCCGCAGCTCCAGCCTGCAAATGCCGGCGCACAGATACAGCACGCCGCGATAGTCGGTGCTGTTGCCCGCCTCGTCGGTCGCCGTCAGCGTCACAACATACTGCCCGTCGGCAAGGTCGGGCGGCAGGATTGCCCGCCACCCGCTGCCGGTGGGCGTCAGCACCAACGCATGCCCATCGGCACTGCCGTGCACCGCCGTAATCATGACAGACTTACCGACAGAATATAGGTCTGTCCGGCGTCCACCGGGTTCGGGGCCAGCGTCACGCTGACAAACTCAGGCGGAATCGTATCGACCGTCACGGTGCGGGTCACGCTCGTGGTCTTGCCCGCCGAGTCGGTCGCCGTGATGACCACGGTGTTGCTGCCCTCGGCGTAGGTCACCGTCTTCGAGAAATTGCCGTCGCCATCCACCGTTACCGCGCCGACGCTGCTGCCGTTGACGGTGATAGTCAGCGTCACGGGGCTGCTGGTAGCGTCGCTCGTCGTGCCGGATACTGTGCCGGTGGTCTGATTGGTGATCAAGCCGTCCGCAGGCGTGGTGACATTGAGCACCGGTGCCACCGTATCGACCGTGAAGCTGCGCGAGGCCGTGGTGGAGGTGTTGCCATCGTTATCGGTGACCGCTACTGTCAGCGTGTGTGCGCCATCGGAAAGCGCCGTTTGCGGCGTATAGCTGATGTTGTAACCGCCCGTGACCGACGTGCAGATCATGCCCGCGGCGTTATAAGCGATCGACGTGCCATTGAGCTTGAACGCCAGCGTCGAAATCTTCACCCCGCTGTCCGCGTCGCGCAACTGCGCCGTGATCACCGGCATGTTGGTCGTCAGATAAGCCGACGCGCCCGGCGAGACGATGCTCACCGTGGGCCTGACCTTTTCCTTGACGACGAGACGGAGGTTCGCGCCGATCTGGGCGTTCGCCGCATCGGCGGTTGAGATGTTGCCCGCCTCATCGGTGGCCGATAGGCTTACATTATAATAGCCGCCGCTCTGGTTAAAGGAGGAACCCGACGGCGCGGTCAGCGTGGCCTCCCATTTGCCGGTGGCGGAATTATAGCTCAGGGGATGGACCACGCCGTTGATAGTCGCCTTGACCGTTGCAATGCTGCTCATAGACGCCCTCCCCCTTTAAGCTTCGTAGGTCGTGCCGATAAGATTATAGAAATCCTCGGCGGTGATGATACCGTTGACCACATCGGTCTTGGCAAGCTCGAGCACTTCGCCCGCCTTAATTGCGGGCACGCTCTCATATGTACGCTCCCCGGCCTTGACCTTGCGCCAGTAGGCTTGTGCAATTGCGCTGATTGTCATATCAGATACCCCCTTCTATCATTTCATAAAGTTCAATAATTGCAGCGTCGCTCTGGCTTTGAATCTCCAATTGGCTCTCATATAGCTCAATGACCGCACTGTCAGCCTGCGCAAGCTGCACTCGCACCTCAGCAATCGCCGCCGCGTTAATTTCCTCGGCGGTAGGCGGGGCCGGTTCAGGCGCGGGGTGCGCAGCCTCCCACGCGGCGATCTCCTCGACGGTAGACGATTCGCTCCAAGTGCCATCGCGCCAACGGGGCTTTATATATCCATTCCCACCCGCATGGGGGCGCGGGACAGGTGGCGTGGCATCTATTAGCTGTTCCCCTTCCGCCATCGTGTAGTTTTGCGGCACATCGTCCACCGCAAGGACAACCGTGACATAATTGCCCTCTGCATCGATAACGCAACAATGTTTATAGTCCATATATCCAATCCTCCCTTACGCGGTCGCCGCTGGAAATGACACGTTAATTACTGTATCATCCGTCGTGACCCACCCGGACGGTATAACGCTGTTATAGAACCTGACCACTCCGCTAGGCTCTACGCACATTACCGTCCTCCATCCAGTCAGTTGCACCATAACAAAACTGACATATACGGCAGGTCTAAAGCCCGCCGGTAATATTGCTATGGTTTCTCCCGACGCGGGAGTACTGCTTTTTATTAACGACCCCGTTAAAAACACGGTGCCGCCCTCTTTTTTGCAGTATCTAAACCCGGCGGTTCCAACCGTCCAGCCGCTTGAAGGTGCGAGATTGTACCATGTAGGTGGAGCGCTTGTATCAATTTTTCGCCATCCGCTCCATTTTGTTCCTGCCGCATAATTATAGTACCCTCGCCACAGCTCTCCACCACTGCGTTGATATTCAAATTCAACATAATTTTCGTTGCATTTGGTTACGGACAGCACACCATAGGTGCCAGGGACAAGCCCGGTGCTCGCGCCTGTTGTGGCCGATAGCACAAGCAGTTCGGTGTTATCGGCCATTGCAGCAACGATATTATTAATAGTTGCATTTGATTCGGTCAGGCCCAACTCGCTAAGTGATGTATATACCCTAATTGTACCAATGGCAGCCGGCGTATGCGTATGTGAGACGGGCGATTTGCCATCTGCCGTGGTCTGGGCTACCGCTGCCGCAGCCGCCGCATTATCCGCCGCCGTTTTAGCGGTTGCCGCGTTGGATACAGCGGTATTGGCGGTGGTTTGCGCCGCTGCCGCCGCCCCCTGCACCGTTGTCAACCCCGCGTTGGCCTCCGCAATCCTGCTGTTGAAATTGTCACGGCTGACGCCCTCGTCCGCCGCAAACTGTGTAATAAAATCAGCCAATCCATTCACCTCTCTCTAATGTGTTCCAGTCAAACCCGCGCGCATCCAGCGCTGAGAAGGTCAACCCCTGTGCGTCGAGCTCATGCCAGATCAGATATTTATACGCGATCTGCACGAGCAAGCTGGCCGGAACCGTCTCATACAGCGTCGCGTACAGCGGCCTGATATCAGCCACTTTCGCCGTGCCGCGGTACAGCACCGACACAACCGAATCGTCAAGCCCAATCTCGACCGCCACACCCATGTAGGTCTCAATAATCTCCCGCAGCGTCTCAAGGTTGATCGGGGGTTTGGTCATCAGCCGTGCCTTGAGCGCCTCGCGCCGAGATTTCAATGTGGCGGCTAACGGCGTTGAGACGCCCAGGATCGCCTCCCAGCGCGAGATCCCCTGCGCGTTGGCCGTCGAGATGGCGGCGTTTGCCACCATGACCGCAATCGCCGCATTGGTCGCGTCAAGCTCCGGGTTAACCGCGTCGGCCAGCGCCGAAAATTCGGTTACCTCTTGCAAACGCTCAGGCAGACGGGATAAAAAATCGGCGGGCGTGTTATAAAACATCAGCCCACCTCCGTTACGGTGATCGCCCCGACCACCGGCACCTGATAACTTGTGAAAGTTTTTTGAAGCGTGATATTGCTCGCTACACCGTTCAGCGTCACGTTGCCGACGTCGAGAATTGCCTCATGCGCGCCTAAGATTTCAGCCACAAGCTTGGCGTAAAAAACCACGCCCGCATCAAAAGCGATGTTCTCGATGTAATTGGCAATCGCCGTTTCAACGAGCGGCTGCACCACTGCCGTGCTGGCGCCGGATTTAAGCACCAGCGAAGCGGCCACATTCACCACGAGATCGAGACAGGTTGCGACCGTGACATTGTGGCCGATGGGAGCCAGCCCGTCGCCCGCTGTGCCGTATAGCGTTTGCACCGCCCCGACCAGCGTCGGGGTCGCGCGGTTCTGGTTCTCGTCACCGATCATGAGCCCGACATTGCCCGCGCCCATGCCTTCTGCCGCGCCAAAGACGACGCACGCCCCGACGCCGTCAATACCCAGCGTCTTCTCACGGTAGTCTGCCTTGTTTCCGCCGAACGGCGTCTGCCGCACCGAGAGGTAAAACCGCGCCCGCAGCGCGTCGTCAGTTTCCTCATCCCTCGCGGGGATCAGCGGCTCGGGTGTGAGTACCGCCGCCCCTAGCCCGGAGATATTGTCCAGCGGCAGTATCGCCCCGGAATAGCAGTTGCCCTGCGTGCCCGCCTGTTCACAGACCGCTTTGTAGCTGCCTGCCGCAATCTCCTCGGTGATTTTAAAGGTCAGTTCGTTGACGGCAAACCGCGCGCCGATGGGTATCGCAAATGCCGCCCCCGCACCGTCGGTGCAGCCGATCTGTCGGATCGAATAGGTTGCCGCCTCGCGTGTCAGGCCAAAATCCCCCACGACACGGTCGAGCCATTCGCCGGTCGCCGTGTCACCGAATAACAGGTCGGTTAGATATCCTAGCATAAAGCTTTGCCCCGCTAGCGTATAAGCCGTGGGAGCCAGCGCGTCGTAGATAATGCTGCCCTCCCGCTTGTCGATGTCGTCGGGCACGCGGGCAAGCATTCGTTGCAGAACGGCATTATAACTGATATCAGCCAATCGAAACCTTCCTTTCTACCATGAGATTTCCAAATAAGGTCATAATCGTAAACGAGATATCGACTTCATCGCCTGAAAACGCCATTTGAAAATCCTTAATGCCCTCGATACGGTCATCCTGAGCCAGCGCTTCAGAAAAACGCCGTTTCATATCTGCTTCAAGATATCCGCGCGATTTGCCAAACAACTCCTCCATTTCGACACCATAATCACCCGAGTAAATCAGATGCCGCCACCGCTCGGTCGATAGCATCAGATCAACCGCTTGACTGATGGCATTTTTGCCGTCGGTTCTTCCTTCTATTCGGCCATTCGTCAGACGATATGTCTGGCTTGGCTTTAGCCCTGCGGCCTTTTCTCCATAGGTCTTTAAAACCGACAAGTTTATCCCCCCTTTTGTCGCCGGAATACGGCGAATTTTGCGCAAGTAAAAACGGCTCAGATCGCCCCCTCCCCGCCGGCCTGGCTAGGGGGCTTTCTTTGCCGCATTCTTACAGCTACACATTACTACACTTTGACAGTGACTTTCTATGGCGAGTTTTAAATTTGGTGAAATTTATTCCTATAGACGCCCCTGACACCTGGTATGTCGGCGGAACCGTCATGTTATCACAACCCCGTGGCAGCCGCTTAAATTTTGTATAAAATCGCTTTGCTAGGTCTGTCGCTGCCTAATAAGGGAACCTCAGATTCCTATGCACACCCCATATTAATTTTTTATGTCACATCAAATGGCATGCGTTTTAAGTATAAAAATAAAAGTGTGGCACTTACAAGAAGCCTTCTCCCTTTGTAATGGGAGCTCCCTAACGCAACCGCACTTTTACTACCTAGACATTAACACAAGTCCACAGTGGCTTTCTATGGCGAACTATATAACGGATTAAACTAATTTAGGCATAATCTATTTACTAAGATTAATATATGACAAGAGCTGATACGACTGATCACCGGCTAAAAGGAATAACCTTATCGCAAACAGACCCTGAAGGTTTATTGACCATTGGTCTTTAGCCCCGTCCTATTTAGAACTAAATGTTTAAATAAAAAAGAAACCGCAGAATCCAGCTCAAAAGCCAAATTCTGCGGTTATCTTCTGGTGACCCGTACGGGATTCGAACCCGTGTTACCGCCGTGAAAGGGCGGTGTCTTAGGCCGCTTGACCAACGGGCCAGATTTATAAAAGCCCTTGTCAGAAAGGGCTTTTATAAAAGTGGTAGCGGCTATAGGATTTGAACCTACGACACTTCGGGTATGAACCGAATGCTCTAGCCAACTGAGCTAAGCCGCCGTGTTACAGCGTTATCAATTGTATCAGAGCTATTATGATCTGTCAAGGCAAAATCCGCAATTTGCAAATAAAATTTTACACGAAATTGCACATAGAACCCTTTTCTTGCTTTTTAGCCTGTTTTAAGTCCTATACCGGCTCAGACGATAAGATCTCCACCGGGTCGGAAACAATACGGCTGTGCGGCGCGACCACCAGAATATCCCCGTCCCACGCACCGTTCATAAGTTTTTTAAGCAGCGAAAGCTCTGCCACATATTCCCGAACACCGGGCTCGGACGCCGCAATCGGCCCACTCAGCGCGCTGGCAACCATGCACGGCACACCGCAGCGGGGCATACATTTTGAGCACTGGGGTGACATCTGCCAGCAGGGGGCATCCTCGTTTTCAGAAAAGACGCGGTGAAAGCGCTCGGTGCTGCCCAGCAGCAGATGCGCGCAATTATGTACCCGTGCAATCGCCAACGGCCGCTCGGCGGAGCAGAGATTTTGCGCTGTGCATTCTCCCATCGCCAGCACAATGTAATCGGCTTCGGTCTCGGCATTGATTTTCTGTTGAATCAGTTCCAGCGGACTATCCGGAGAGAGCAAATCAAGTGCCACCTCATGTGGCGAGAGCGCGGCAAGCGCATAAAGCTCACGGCGCAGCGGTTGGCATCCCAGTACCTTGATATTCATAGGAACACTCCTTTTTTTGATGAGAGGCGTGAACACACCTACGCCTCTTGTGATTTTGTCTTTAAAAAGTGTATAATATAGCATAAGCCAAATCAATGGAAGGTTACCCCTATTCCGGGGCTTTGGGCCCCTTGGCAAAAGATACCTCGCTGGGCTGGAAACCGCAGACTCGAGCCCCTCCCTGTTTTTCACATCAACGGAAAAGGCTGCATAACACAGCCGCATTTGAATGGAGATTTCTATGACCGATAAAACGAACGAATCACCGCGCCAGCGTGCATTGCTCATCGCGCTCGATACCGGAGAATATGACGTTGAAACCTCACTGGGCGAGCTTGCGGAACTGGCCGATACAGCGGGGGCCGATACGATCGGAACACTGATCCAAAAACGCGAAGCGCCCGACGCCGCCACCTGCATCGGCTCGGGCAGACTGGCTGAGGCGGCGCTTTACGTCCAAAACCAGCAGATCGAGCTGGTCATCTTCGATCGCGAGTTGTCGGGCAGTCAACTGTCAAATATCTCCGACGCGCTCGACTGCCGCGTCATCGACCGCACCATGCTGATTCTTGATATTTTCGCCCAGCGCGCCCACTCAGCCGAGGGCCGCCTTCAAGTCGAGCTGGCGCAGCAAAAATACCGCCTGCCGCGTCTGATGGGGCAGGGCAAGGGCCTCTCGCGGCTCGGCGGCGGCATCGGCACCCGAGGCCCGGGCGAAACGAAGCTTGAAAGCGACCGCCGCCACATCCGCCGCCGAATTGCCACGCTTGAAAAGGCGCTGGAGGAGGTCGACCGCCGCCGGGGCCTGCTGCGCGAGCGCCGCCGCAAGGATGAGGTGACCTCGGTCGCCATCGTCGGCTACACCAACGTCGGCAAATCCACGCTGCTAAACGCACTGACCAACGCGGGCGTGCTGGCCGAAAATATGCTGTTCGCCACGCTCGATCCCACCTCGCGTGCGCTGACGCTGCCCGACGGGCGGCAAGTCATGCTCATCGACACGGTGGGCCTCGTACGCCGCCTGCCGCATATGCTCGTCGACGCGTTTCGCTCCACGCTCGAAGAAGCGGCCTTCGCCGACCTTATTTTGAATATCTGCGACATCTCATCCCCCGACGCGGCGGATCAGATCGCCGTCACACAATCGTTGCTTTCTGAAATTGGCGCGGATAAAATTCCCGTCTTAAATGTGCTCAACAAATGCGATTTAATTGCGCAAACGCCGCTTTCGCTCAATGACAATACCTGCCTGGTCTCGGCAAAAACCGGTTTTGGGCTTGATGTGCTGCTTGACCGCATCGCACAGTTGCTCACCCCTTCGCACACACGCATGACGCTGCTGTTGCCCTACAATGAAGGCAGCCTTTTAGGAGAACTACGCGCACGTGGAACTGTCTTTTCAGAACAGTATTTAAACGAGGGTATTTTGCTCGATGTCATGGTCGAAATCAAGTCTTTACACCGCTTTAAAGACTATCTGCCCAAAGACGGCGACATCTAAGCCGCACCCTTTATTACAAGCGACTATTACAACGAAAATCATTTTCATTTACTTGAATGATGATATTGGTTATGGTACAATGGGCTGGAAATAACAGTAGGGTCTTATATTGCAAATTCAATGACAGCAGGAGGTAAAAGAAAGAATGAGAAAAATTGGGATCACCGAAACCGTTCTCAGAGACGCGCAGCAATCTTTGATTGCAACGAGAATGCCGTTTTCTGACTTTGAAGAAATTCTCTCCACCATGAACAAGGTGGGCTACTACTCGCTGGAATGCTGGGGCGGAGCTACCTTCGACACCTGTCTGCGTTACCTCAACGAAGACCCGTGGGAGAGATTGCGCAAGATCCGCAAAGCTGTGCCGGATACCAAGCTGCAAATGCTGCTGCGCGGACAAAATCTCTTAGGTTATAAGCCTTATCCCGATGACGTTGTTGAAAAATTTGTCGAGCGCTCGATCAAAAACGGCATCGACATCATCCGCGTTTTTGACGCGCTCAACGACCCCCGCAATCTTGAGTTCGCCATTAAGTCGGTTAAAAAATACGGCGCTATCGCTTCGGGCGTTATCTGCTTTACCATCAGCCCGGTGCATACGCTTGAGAAATATGCCGAGTTGGGCAACCAGCTGCGCGACATGGGCGCCGATACCATCTGTATTAAAGATATGTCCGGCATTATGGGCCCGCAGGAAGCATATGACCTCGTTAAAACGCTCAAAGAAAACGTCAACCTGCCCGTCGTCATTCACACCCACTGCACGACCGGCATTGCGCCGATTACGCTCATCAAGGCCGTCGAGGCCGGTGCGGACGTTGTCGACACCGCTATTTCGAGCATGTCGGGCGGCACCAGCCAATACTCCACCGAGAGTATGGCGTACTGCCTGCGCCAGCTCGGCTATCAGGTCGACATCGACGACATGATGGCTAAAAAGGTTTGCGACCATTTTGTGCCGGTGCAGAAGGCGGGGCTTGATTCAGGCCTGCTCGATCCATACGTCATGGGCACCAAGACCGACGCGCTGATCTATCAGGTTCCCGGCGGCATGCTGTCGAACCTGCTTGCACAGCTCAAGCAGCAGAATGCGCTTGATAAGTTCGATGAGGCTCTTGCCGAAATTCCGCGCGTCAAGGCCGACCTTGGCCACCCGCCGCTTGTCACCCCGACCAGCCAGATCACCGGCGTTCAGGCCGTCATGAACGTGCTGGCAGGCGAGCGCTACAAGATGGTCTCCTCCGAGGTGCGCTCCTACCTGCGCGGCGAATATGGCCGCGCTCCGGGCGAAGTCAACCCCGAGGTGATCAAGAAGGTGCTTGGCGATGTTACGCCCATCACCACCCGTTTCGCCGACGGTCTGGCCCCCGCGTTTGAAGCAACCAAGAAAGAGCTTGGCGCTAAGGCCAAATCAGATGAGGATGTGCTCTCTTATCTGGTGTTCCCGCAGCTGGCCGAGAAATTCTTTGAGAAACGTGACAACCCCACCGAGGCTGCCGCTGTTGCCGCCGCCGTAACTGCTGCCATCGCCGCTGACAAAAAACCCGCCGCTGTCAAGTACAGTGTGCGGAGAATCGATTAGTCAGGGGGTTGGGTATATTATGAGTAGCTCTGCTATCTTTGGTATCCTGATTCTGTTTGGCGCTGTTCTTCTGATGATCCTTTTCATGATCTATAAACGTGAAAAGGACTATAAAATTGCGATGGAAAAATACGAACGCGACATGGAGGCTTATAACAAGGCTGTCGCGCTGTATGGCGATCCTTCCTTTGCGGCGCCCGCGCCTGTGGCTGCCGCCCCCTCGGCTGCCGCGGCTGCCGCTTTAGCGCCGTCTTCGGCTCCGGCTACTCCGGCTGCTTCGAGCGGCGAGGTTCTGCTGTCGGGCGTTGACGAGCCGACCGCGGCCATGATCATCGCGATCCTCTGCAACGAGCTGGGGCAAAATCCTGCTGCGCTGCGTTTTAAGTCGATTACCGCACTGTAAAGGGAGGTTGAACGTCTATGAAATATGTTGTAACCCTCAACGGCAAAGATTATGAGGTAGAGGTCGCCCAAGGCTCCGCCGAGGTGCTGTCGGTTTCGGCAGCAGGCTCCGCCGCTCCCGCCGCAACTCCGGCTCCGGCGCCTGTTCACGCAGCGGCGCCCGTTGTGCCCGCGCCCGTGCCTGTGCCCGCCGCACCGGCTGCCGGCAAGGCGGTCAACGCACCCATGCCCGGCACCGTTTTGAAGATGCACGTCAAGCAGGGTGACAAGGTCACGAACGGCCAAGTGCTGCTCGTGCTTGAAGCCATGAAGATGGAAAACGAAATCTTTTCTCCCTGTGACGGCACCGTAACTTCTGTTGTGGTCAGAGAGGGGTCGTCGGTTAATTCTGGCGATGCCATGGTCACTATTGGTTAAACGGCTCACTATTCTCTTTATCGCAATTAAAAAGCGTGCGCAGACACTCTGCGCACGCTTTTTGTATTTTCAAGGGGCTGCCTTTATGTATTTTCAAAGCTTATAAAATGCGTTCCCCGATAAGTTAAAATTCCTTTGTCATTCTTTTCGACCGTATCGTACACCCAGGGACTCACCTTAAACTTCAGCGTCCTTTGCCCGCAGGTAAAGGTTAGAATATATTGTACTTTTGTTTGGGGTGTGAGCCTTGACCCGACCGGTTTATATTGCGTCATGTACTTATCTATGACCGTAGCCTGCCGGCCAACTTTCTTGCCAAAATAGTTCAAGCCCAAACGAACAAGCACGCTCACATAGACTAAGATAAAAAATATCCAGATAGCAGTATGAATTATCGTACTGGTCAGTGCTTCGGTCATTCCTGTCACCTCTTGTTTTAATATCCATATTTTAGCACAAGGTTACAGACGTCACAAGTACTCCTATTGCTGCCGCTAAAATCATAAATTAATAAACGCAGCGGGAACGCCCAATCGTTCCCGCTGCGTTTTAATAGATTTCCACAGTATAGCAGCCCATCGGCCACAAACAGCCAAATTCGCTTATACTTCTTCCCGCACCACGGCGATCGAAAGCTCGTCGAGCG
>DALYYK010000004.1:17435-25137 GCA_031983305.1 Candidatus Fimivivens sp.
TTGCCGTCCACCTCCGTTGGGCAGGCGGTCATAAGCTCGCTGGCGTTCTGCACCTTGGGGAAGGGAATCACATCGCGGATGCTCTCCTTATTGAGGAGCAACATCACAAGCCGGTCAAGGCCGTAAGCCATGCCGCCGTGGGGCGGCACACCGTACTTAAATGCCTCAAGCAGGAAGCCGAATTTGTCATTGGCCTCCTCGTTACTCATGCCCAGCGCCGTGAACATCCGGCGCTGAATGGCAGGGTCGGAGATGCGGATCGAGCCGCCGCCCAGTTCGGTGCCGTTGAGCACGAGGTCATAGGCGCGGGCGCGCACGGCGCCCAAGTCCGATTCCATCTTGTCCATATCCTCAAGGTTCGGGCAGGTGAAGGGATGGTGCATCGCGTAGTAGCGCCCCTCGTCCGGGTCGTACTCAAACAGCGGGAAATCGGTGACCCACAGCAAATCGTAGGTGTTCTCAGGGATCAGCGCCAACCGCTTGGCAAGATTTAAGCGCAGCGCGCCCAGCGCCGCAAATACGACGCTGTCGCGCGGGTCTGCCACAACGAGCAGCACGTCGCCGGTCTTCAGGTCCATGCGGTCGTGAATCGCCTTGATCTCTTCCTCGGTCAGGAATTTCTCAAACGACGAAGATTGCGCCTCCTCGGTCAAGCGGGTGAACGCAAGGCCCTTGGCCTTATAGAGCTTGGCGACATCGGCCAATTTGTCAATCTCCTTGCGCGAGAGAGTGGCCGCAGCGCCTCTGACATTGATGGCGCGCACGCTGCCACCCGCCTCAAGGGCGCTTTTGAACACAGCAAATTCAGTGTCTTTCAGAATATCCGACAGGTCTTGCAGCTCCAGCCCAAAGCGGGTGTCGGGCTTGTCCGAGCCAAAGCGCGTCATCGCCTCTTTATAGGTGATGCGGCGTAACGGCAGCTCAAGCTCCATGCCCATGATATCCTTAAAGATTTCTTTCATCAGTCCCTCATTGACGGTCTGCACGTCCATTTCATCCACGAAGGACATCTCGATGTCAATCTGGGTAAACTCGGGCTGGCGGTCGGCGCGCAGGTCCTCGTCGCGGAAGCACCGCGCAATCTGCATATAGCGGTCAAAGCCCGCCAGCATCGAGAGCTGCTTGTAGAGCTGCGGCGACTGCGGCAGCGCATAGAACTTGCCCGGATGTACGCGCGAGGGGACGAGGTAGTCGCGCGCGCCCTCAGGCGTGGGTTTCATAAGAATCGGCGTCTCAATCTCGACAAAGCGGTTCTTGTCAAAATAGTCGCGCACCAGCTTGACGATGCGGTGGCGCATCAGAATCGCCGATTGCAGCTCGTTGCGGCGCAGGTCGAGGTAACGGTAGCGCAGGCGCAGCTCCTCGTTGGTCTTAATGCCGTCCTTAATATCAAAGGGCGGTGTTTCGCTGACCGCCAGCACCCGCAGCTCGGACACATAGAGCTCCACCTCGCCGGTCGGAATATCCTTATTGATCGACTCGCGGCGGCGTAAAATCCCCTTGGCCATCAGCACATATTCCGAGCGTACCGCCGAGGCTTTATCAAAAGTCTCACGGTTGGTGGAATCGTCAAACGCCAACTGCGCAATGCCTGTTCGGTCGCGCAGGTCGATAAAAATCAGATTGCCCAAATCGCGCTGCTTGGCCGCCCAGCCCGCCAACACCAGCTCTTTGCCGATCATATCGGCCGAAACCTCGCCGCAGTAGGCGGTGCGCTTCAGGCCGTTCATAAAGTCTGCCATTGCCATTACTCCTTTTATCGGTCGGCTCCACGCCGAGATTATAGTTTTGAAGCCGCGTCGGCCACATTGCCAATGCACCGCTGCATCGAAAGCTTGATGAATTCAGCGGCAAACCCATCGCCCAGCGTCATCTCGCTCGTGGCACCGGTCGCCATCTCCTTGACTGTCGCCTTGCCCTGCGCCAGCTCATTCTCGCCCAGCACCATCGTGTAGATCGCGCCCAGCTTATCAGCAAAGCGCATCTGCGCCTTTAAGCTGCGGCCCATCGTCTCACAGTCGGCTGAAACGCCCTCGGCGCGCAGCTTCTGTACCAGCGCCCCAGCCGCAACCGACGCCGCCTTACCCATCGGCGCAATAAACAGCTCACAGGGCAGCTGTGCGGGAACCTCGGCGTTTGACGCCGCCATGACAAGCTGAAGACGCTCTAACCCCATGCCAAAGCCAATGCCGGGCAGTGCGGGGCCGCCGAGCTCCTCAATCAACCCGTCATACCGCCCGCCGCCGCAAACCGTGCCCTGCGCGCCGATCGCCTCGGTGACAAACTCAAAGACGGTGCGGCAGTAATAGTCAAGCCCGCGCACAATGTCGGGGTCAATCTCATAAGCGATGCCCATCGCCTCAAGCCGCTCGCGCAGCTCCGCAAAATGCGCTTCGCACTCGGGGCAGAGGTGGTCGATCATTTTGGGGGCTTTAGACGCAATCTCTTTGCAGATCGGGCTCTTGCAGTCGATGATGCGCAGCGGGTTGGTCTCAAGACGGGTCAGGCAGGTCTCACAAAATTCGTCGGTGTAATTTGAAAAATACGCCTTGAGTTTCTGCTGATAAGCGGGCCGACACTGCTTGCAGCCGATGGAGTTGATAAACAGCTTAATTTTATCAACACCCAGCGTCTCGAGCACCTGATTGCCCAGCGCGATGACCTCGGCGTCGGCAGCGGGGGAGGGGGAACCCATTGACTCGATGCCAAACTGGTGGAACTCGCGCAGACGACCGGCCTGCGGCTTCTCATAGCGAAAGCAGCTAATCACATAGCTAACCTTGACCGGCAGCTGGCCGCCCAACAGGCTATGCTCAATCGCGGCTCTTACGACGCCCGCGGTTCCCTCGGGCCGCAGCGTGATCGAACGATCCTTCTTGTCGTTGAAGGTGTACATTTCTTTTTGCACCACATCGGTCGTGTCGCCCACGGCGCGGCTGAACAGCTCGGTGTGCTCAAACGTGGGGGTGCGCATCTCAAAAAAGCCATAACGCTCGGCGATGTCCAGCGCCGTGCGCTCGACATAGTGCCAGCGGGTGGTGTCGCCGGGCAGAGCGTCCTGTGTCCCCTTTGGGGCAAAAGTGAGCGGTTTCATAACATCATTCTCCTTACAGTCCTATTGTCAGAATATTATACGTTCATAGTCAATTAACTTGAAAATCACTCCGCCTTTGCGGTCTACAAGCAGGGAACTTGCTACTTAACGGGTAACATCATCTTGCTTGCATGCGGTTGAATTCAAGAATGTCCACTTATCTGAACAATTCAATCGCAATATTTCCGTGCTGCCGCGTTGTCCTCCTTGTCAGACATCAGCCTGACTGCGTTGTTCGCTTTGTATCACGCAAAATAGCCGGGACCCATGCCGGAGCGCTTTTCAAGTTACTCGACCATCGTTTAAAGCCTCAACGGCTGTAAATATAAAATACCCCCGCCCCAATCAGCAAAAGGGGCGGGGAAAATCTCCACGCGGTGCCACCCTCGTTTAAACCTTGCAGCCGCGGCCGCTCAGGTTATCTCAACAGGCGCTCTTATAACGCAGAGCAGGCGAAAAGCGTTTGTCGCTCTCAACTCAGCGGATGTCCTTCTCCTGTCTGACCGGCGGGGCTCTCAGCCGCAAACCCGGCGTATCGCGCCGAGCGACCCCTTCTCTTTAGCCGTCATCAACAGGTTACTGCTTCCACTTCACCGTTTTTAGCTTATTTAAGAAAATTTAAATGCGCCGCCTGTCGGCGATGCGCAAATTAATGTCTGCGACATTTTTAATGACATGGCGGATATCTTTAATCGCATGTGACAAAAGACAGCATATTTTAACGCATCAAGACAGGTCAAATCACCGCTTGGGGTTGACAATATCTCTCCAATCGAGATCGCCCTTCTCAAGCGCGTGAATCAGCGCCTCGGCGGTCGCGATATTCGTCGCCATCGGGATGGAATGCACGTCGCAAAGCCGAATCAGATTTGCTTCGTCCGGCTCGCCCGGCTTCATGGTCAGCGGGTCTCTTAAAAACAGCAACAGGTCAATTTCATTGCAGGCAATGCGCGCGGCGATTTGCTGGTCGCCCCCCTGCTCACCCGAAAGAAATCTGAAAATGCGCAGGCCGGTCGCCTCAGCCACCAGCTTACCGGTGGTGCCGGTCGCGCAGATATTGTGCTGACTGAGGATGCCGCTGTACGCAATGCAAAACTGTACCATCAGCTCTTTTTTAGAATCATGTGCTATTAATGCGATATTCATACCCATCCTCCATCTTTATGTAGTCGCTATGCTGATATCCTATTTAAAACTTGAATAGATTAGCGGCAGATTTTATGGCCTGATAGAACGAGGAGGAGAGCCGATGCCACCGACGACAAGGACAACGCAGGACGCAAAATCTGCCGTTAAGATATCAACTTTTTAGTAGAATCAGTATTATTTCAAGCGTTCAGCATTGAGCCTCACTCTTTCGCCCAGCAGCCTTCGGGCCAGATCATCGGTCTCGCGCCACGCCGCACTGCTTTGCGGCAGCGGCTCTCCCTTGGTCAGCAGTTGTTCCACCGACGGATCCTCGGGAATAACCGCGATCAGCTGTGCCCCAACGCGGTCTATCACCGCGTCCAGGTCGGGCATATCCTTAGATAGTATGTGCCGGAAAAACTTATTAATTACCAGTCTGGGCTTTTTTCCCTGCAATATTTGTGCCGCCTTTGCGGCGTCCCGAACCGAGACCGGGTCGGCGGTGCAGACGATCAGCGCGCTGTTGCACACCGAACAGGCCACATCAAAGCCACGCCCCAGCCCCGCCGAGGTGTCTAAAATCAAATAATCATAACAGCCCGCCAGACCCTTGAGCAGGGCCGTCAGGCTGGTACGGTCGGGCAAGAAATGCCTATCCACCGGCGCGGGAATCAAATGCAGATTGCCCTGCGGCACATTGCAAATCGTAATGGCTTTCACCGGCTTACAGCGCCCGGACAGCACATCAGACAGATCATAGACGATTTTATCCGACACGCCCATAATCAGGTCCAGCCCGCGCAGGCCGCTGTCAAGCTCCAGAAGCAACACATTTTTTTGGCGGCGGCAGAGCGCCTGCGCCAGCAAATACGAAACCGTCGTCTTGCCGGTTCCACCCTTGCCCGATGTCACAACCAGAATATTTGCCATGCCAATCCCCCTATTGTCCAATCTTATCATAAAAACAAGCGGCTGACCAGACGTTATTCAGGCAAAAAAGCAAAATTTCTGAGAATTTTGTTGCAAATTTGTACTCAAGGCGCCAATGCCGCCGCATCATTCTGCGCTGCAGCCGGCACGCTGCTTTCCGGGGCGCTTTCAGATGCTTGCGTCGGCGTCTCATCAGCATTCTCTGCCTGATTTGGGAAGAAGAATGAATCGAGCACCGCGCGCGCGACCGGTGCGCCGGTATAGCCATGCCACCCCTTTTCAATGACTACCGCAACCGCAATCTGCGGGTCATCGGCAGGCGCGAAGCAGATGAAGGTCGAGTTGGGGAATTCGTTGGTCTGGGGCGTACCCGTCTTTGAGGCAACCGTCACAGGGTAATCGCCCAAATAGCGGTAAGCGGTTCCGCGCACATCGTGCGAGGCCTGAATCATGCCGTTAATAACAGGGTCAAAAACCGACGGGTCGACATTCATGGTGTTTGCAACCTCGGGCGTTTGGGTCGAGATCGTCTCCTGCCAATCGTAATAGGACGAAATTGACTTGACCAGCGACAGCTTCATGCGCACGCCGCGCCGCGCGAGGGTGGCGCAGTAGTTGGCGAGCTGCACCGGCGTGTACCCGTTGTCGAGCTGGCCGATCGCCGCCTGCAACACGTCGCCGGGGTAGATGGTATTGGGGTCGCACTGGGTGCCCTTGGCCTCGGTCAACTCAATGCCGGTCGGAACGCCCAGCCCCAGTGCCTGCGCATATTGGTTAATTCGCGCTATCCCCAGCTGCCTGCCGGTGTCATAGAAGAAGATATTACAGGAGACGCGCAGCGCATCCGAGACGGTGAGCGGCCCGTGATAACCCAGACAGGTCGGCTGATAGGTTGGCAAAAAGGTATAAACACGCTGGCAGTTGACGGTGGTGCTCGCCGTGATAATATTCTCAACCAGCCCCGCCGTGCCAACGACCGGTTTAAAACAAGAACCCGGCGCATAAACGCCCGCAAAGGCGCGGTTCAAAAACGGATAGAGCTGATCCGAGGCATTTTTGGCATAATCTTCGGAATAGGTCTCAAGGTTATAAGACGGATAGGTCACCGCCGCCAGTACCTCGGAGTTTTTGACATCTATCGCAACCACCGCACCCGCATTGGCCTCCCGGCCCTGGCCCTCGGGCGCGGTCTCGTTGAGGAGTTTAATCTCCTTGATCAGTGCGTCGCGGGCGGTGCGCTGAATATCTTTATCGAGCGTGAGCACCAGCGTATTGCCCGGCACCGCCGCCTGCTCCTCGGTGATATCCACCACGTGGTAGTTCGCATCGAGGTCAATTCGGCGCACGCCGTCCACACCGCGCAATGCCGGTTCAAACGCGCGTTCAATCCCCTCTTTGCCTACAAGATCTTCGCGGGTATAGCCCTTGTTCTGTGAGAGATAGCCTTCAAGCTCATCGGCAAAAATAGCGCCGATGCGCCCGATGATATGCGGGGCCAGATCGCCGTCTACATAACCGCGCCGCGCGGTCTCGACCACCTCAACACCGGGCAGCGTATTGTTCATCTGCCGTATCAGCACCGCCGTCTCTAGCGAAATATTCTCAGCAAAGGTATACCGCACCGAAAGCGAATACCCCTTGCGCTCCATCTCATAGCGCACCCCCGCAATGTCGCGCGCATCCTTGTCCGACAGCTTCTGGAGCCATTCCAGCTTGTCGGGCGAAAGCGCCGTAAACCACGACGCGTTGGGCTCCGCGGGCTCGGCCGTCAAACGGTAGCGTTGCCGCAGCCAATAAAAGACATCCTCCGCCTCGGTATAGCTGTTGGTACCAAGATGCTTGCGCAACCGCGCGACGGCGTCGCTATCCTCGGTAAAGGCCGCGCCCCCTTCGGTAACGTTCAGCGGCAGGTTGTCAATCCAGGACTGGTCGGCCTTGCGCATCACGTTGATCAGTTTTAAAATCGTTTCGTTCTCGCTGCCCTCGGGCGCCAGCGCACGGTCGAACACAAGATTATAGCAGGCCTCGTTATAAGAAAAGGGCCGGCCCTGCCGGTCGACAATCTCGCCGCGCGCCGCCTTGATAACCTGCGCTCTGCTGCTGCCCTGCTGCTGCTTGGCCAGATAATCGGCCCCCGAAACGATCTGCACCTGCGCGAGTCTGAACAAAAACAGGCTGAAGATCAGCCAGACTAGAACGCCAAGCGTGATTAGCCGAAACTTTTCATGTGAGATCTTCACATCCGTGCACCCCCTTTGTTAAAACATCGCAAAATCAATTCAGAACCTTTTCCTCAAACCGACCATGAATCCACCTGACCAGCCAAAAGGCTGCCATGCCAAACAGCGCCGTATAGATCGCGCCGGGCAGCGTCTTAAAAAGCAGCAGGCGGTTGGCCCCCGCGTAACCCCACAGCCCGTAGATCAGATAATGCGCAATCACGCCGTAAACCAGCGCAAACCCGCCGCAAAGCAGAAAGGCCGTCTTGACGTTGGGCTGAATCAGATAGATCACCAGCAACCCGCAAGCACAGCCGAGTATCAGAAAAAA